>JBMCTR010000146.1:0-5405 GCA_048622955.1 Actinomycetota bacterium | reverse complement strand
GTCTTCAGGCCCCACGCCTGCCCGCGGGCGCGCTCGGCCTCCGTCCAGCTGATCAGCGGCCAGTCGGGGGCCAGCACGAGCCTCGTCAGCGGGTTGCACAGTTCGATGCGGTTGCCGCCCGGCTCCCAGAGGTACAGGAAGAAGGTCTGCTGGATGGCGTGCTTGTGCGGGCCGGTCTCGATGTACACCCCGTTGTCGAGAGACAGGTCGGCAGCGCGCAGGATGTCCTCGCGCGTGTCGGCGGCGAAGGCCAGGTGGTGCAGCCGGCCCGACGTCCCCGTCCAGTCCTCGGTATAGACGACGTCGTAGGACTTGTTGGTGAAGGTCATCCACCTCGCCGACACCTTGCCGGAGTCCAGGACGATCTGCTCGGTGGGCCGCGCACCGAGCACGTCCTGGAAGAACTCGTAGTTCGCGGCCACGTCCGCCGCCAGGTAGTTGACGTGGTCCAGCCGGCGCACCCCGATGCCCTGCCCGGGCTTGGCCTGCGGCTGGTTCTTCAGCCCCGGCCGCAGGTGCTCGGGGGCCTTGTACCACTCGGTCTCGTAGTACAGGGCGACCTCGTGCCCGTCGGGGTCGGTCGTCAGGAACGTCCGTCCGGTGCCGGCCTCGCCCTCGACCCACCGGCCCCCGCGGCCAGCAGCTTGGACGGCCTGGGCGCGGCGTTCCAGCGCCTCCGGGCTGCTGGTCCGCAGCGCCATGCGCCGGATTCCCGACGTGCTGTGCCCCGTCACGATCAGGCTGGTGAGCTCGTAGTCGTCGAACGCCCGCAGGTGGACGCTGCTGCCCTCGCGGCGCGTCTCGGTCATGCCCAGGATCGTGGTGAAGAACCAGACGGTTCCGTCCAGGTCGGGCGTGAGCAGTTCGGCGTGGCCAAGATGGGCGACATCGCCCCAGGGGACGGTCATGACATGGCTCCTTCAGCGGTAGGTGTGCTCGAACTGGCGGGCGAGCCGGTCCGGGCCGGCCCGGGGTAGACGGTGCCGTCGAGGATCATCCGGGCCGTCCGGATGACGGCAGTGGAGGCGATCGGCCGCTCCCCCGTCTCGTCGGGGACGGCGCTCACGTCGAAGAACCCCGTGGGGTGCTCGATGCGGACCGGCTCGTCGGCAGGCGGAAGGTGGGCGATGTCGTGCGCGACGCTGCCGGGCAGCCGGGCGGCCGCCGCCACCGACGCGGCCCCCAGGACGCCGATGGCCTGGTGCACCCGCTCCGGAATGAAGCTGCGGGTGGCGATGCTGCCTCCGGCCGTGGGCGGGGAGACGAGCACGATCTTCGGCACGGTCGTCGCGTCCAGGTCCGGGTCGAGGCCCATGACGTCGACCGCCGCCGCACGGATCTCCCGTACCCGCCGGCGCAGGCCGGCGTCGGCCTCCAGCTCCTCCGGCGGCTCCGTGCCGCCGAACCCCAGGTCCGAGGCGCGCACGAGGACGGACGGCATGCCGTTGTCGATGCACGTCATGTCGATCCCGGCCAGCCGGTCCAGCACCCGGCCGCTGGGCAGCAGCGGCGCCCCGGACGGTTCGAGGACGACCTCCACGGGGGCGGCGGTGCCGGGCACGCCGGTGATCTCGGTGTCGCCGTCGTACGTGACCACTCCGCCGGGCGTGCGCAGCCGCAGCACCGCACGGGCTCCGGTGTTCACCAGGCGGACGCGGACGTCCGTACGTTCCTCACCCGGCGCCACCAGGCCGCGCTCGACGGCGAACGGCCCGACCGCGGCCAGGATGTTCCCGCACGTCTGCGACGAGGACACCGCCGCCTGATCCACCATCACCTGCAGGAACAGGTAGTCGACGTCGACGTCCGGCTCGGCGCTGGGCGAGATGACTCCCACCTTGCTCGTCAGCGGGTGCGCCCCGCCGAGCCCGTCGATCTGCCGCGGGTCCGGGCTGCCCATGACGCGAAGCAGCAGGTCGTCGCGTTCCTGCTCGTCGGCGGGAAGGTCCGCGGCGAGGAACAGCCCACCCTTCGAGGTGCCCCCGCGCATCAGCGCACAGCGGATGCCACGCGAGGTGCTCATCGCCGCTCCCCCGACGCCATCTCGCCGGCCTGCAGGTCTGCCCAGCGGCGGTAGGTGACGCCCTGGCTCTCCAGCACCTCCCGCAGCCCGTACCGGTCGAGCCCGAGCTCGCCCCGCTCGAAAGCCGCCCGCGAGACCGCCTCCTTCTCGACCCGGGCCTGGGACGCGGTCACCGTCTCCGCGGTCGCCGACCGCGGCACGCACACCACGCCGTCGTCGTCGGCCACGATCACGTCACCGGGCTCGACGCACTGGCCGGCGATCACGACGGGGACGTTCACGCTGCCCGCCGTGGCCTTCACCGTCCCCTGCGCCGACACGTGCCGCGTCCACACGCCGAAGCCCATCTCCCGCAGGACGGCGGTGTCCCGGACCCCCGCGTCGATGACCAGCGCGACGACGCCCCGGTACGCCAGCGCCGTGGCGAGCAGTTCGCCGAACATGCCGTCGCTGCTCGGCGACGCGGCGGCCACCACCAGGACGTCGCCGTCCCCGCACTGCTCCACGGCCGCGTGGATCATCAGGTTGTCGCCGGGCCAGCACAGCGCCGTCACCGCGCGGCCGGCGACCGTCATGCCCTGCTGGATCGGCCGCAGGTCGGGCCCGAGGCTGCCGACCCGGCCCATCGCCTCGTGCACCGTCGCGACGCCGTACGAGCGCAGCGACGCCACGTCCTCCGGGTCCGGGTGCGGTACGTCGGTGACGATGACGCGGTTCATGCCAGTCGCTCCGTGACCTGCGGGTACAGCCGCATGTAGGCCTCGCCGTACGTCGTCGTGGGGAGCCCGAGGTTGGGGCCGGCGTTCCGCTTGAGCTGCACGCCGCGGCGCCTGCCGAGGTCGGTGTAGTACTCCCAGAGGTGCTGCTGCGCCGGCAGGCACTCCATGGCCTTGCGCTTGACGTCGAACACCTCGGTGATGTCGAGCAGCACGTTCGGCTCGAACCCGCACATCTCCGGCTGGTGCGGCTCGAAGAAGAACACCGGCGGGGCGCCGAGCACGTCGCCGTCCGCGGGATAGCCGGCGGCCTGGGCGAGGATCCGGGCGTCCAGCGCCATGCGCGCGGCCGCGGGGTGGTCGGCGTTGTACGGGTCGGCGAGCGGGTGCGTCAGGACGACGTCCGGCTGAACCTCGCGGTAGACCCGCACCAGCTCATCGGTCAGCTCCGCGGACACCAGCAGGGGGTAGTCGCCGGCGTCGAAGAAGCGAACGTCCGCACCCAGCACGGACGCGGCGTTCTCGGCCTCCGAGCGGCGCAGCGCCTTGATCTCGTCGAGCGACTTGCCCTCGCGCCAGGCGCGGGCGGACTCCCCTCGCTCGCCGAAGGTGAGGCACGCGATCGTGACGTTCTCCCCGCGCGAGGCCGCCAGCGCGATTGCACCGCCCGCGCGCCAGACGAAGTCTCCGGCGTGGGCGGTGATGACCAGTGTCGAACGGGGTGAGACTGCGGACGCGGTGGACACGGTGCTCCCTTCGCTTGAGCGCGGCTGAGTTTGTGGCCGGGAGCCACACTCTAACGAAGCATGGTCGGATTGTTAACGATTGTGAAGACTATTCGGTGGACGGCGGCCGGACTCAAGGCCGCTTCCGGCACGTGGAAGCCGCGTCGGACGACAGTTGTGCGAGAGATTGTCACCCATTTTGTCCGCGGATACTGTTGGTTGGCAGCTTCACCCGCATCGACTGTGGAGAGTCATGACAGCCACCGACAGCCGGCGGCGGGTCGGCCGCGCTGACCACGTAGCGGACCTGATCCGGGCGAACATCCTCTCGGGGGACTTCGCGCCGGGCCAGCGCCTGGTGGAATCGGACCTGTCCGAGACCTTCAACAGCAGCCGCGGAGCCGTGCGCTCAGCCCTCATCGACCTGACGCACGAGGGGCTCGTCGAGCGGATCGCCAACCGCGGCGCGCGGGTCCGGACGGTGAGCGTCGAGGAGGCCGTCGCCCTCACCGAGGTCCGGATGGTGGTCGAGGGCCTCTGCGCCGCCAAGGCGGCGGAGAATGTCACCGACGACCAGATCGACCAACTGCGCGACATCGGCAGGCGCATGCAGGACGCCGTCCGCAACGGCGAAATCATGGTCTACTCGCAGCTCAACACCGCGCTGCACGACCGGATCTGCGAGATCAGCGACCAGCCCGCCGCCGCGGAGGTGCTGTCCAACCTCCGAGCCCGCAACGTTCGGCACCAGTTCCGGCTCGCCCTCCGCCCGGGACGCCCGCATGTCTCGCTTCCCGAGCACCTCGCCATCATCGACGAGGTGTGCGCGCGGAGCCCGGACGGCGCCGAGCGCGCCGCGCGTCGGCACGTCGCCGGCGTCATCGAGGCGCTGCGCAGTTCGTAACGAACAGCGTATACACCAAACTGATGTATGTGTTAGCCTTGGTACATGTCCATGAAGCGCACCAACGTCTACGCTGATCCCGAGGACCTGGCGATCATCAAGGAGGCGGCGAAGCGCCGTGGGATCAGTGAGGCGGAGATCATTCGTCAGGGTATCCACCTCGCGGCCATGGCGAACCGCGTCTGGGATGAGCCGCTGTTCTCGCGTACCTTCGAGGGCCCAGGCCGCACGCCCTCCAAGGCCGAGGTCCGTGACACAGTCGCGGACGCGGTCGGCCGCGACGTCAACTCGCGCGGATCCGGATCTGCTGCGTGATCGTCATCGCCGACACGTCCGGGCTGCTGGTCGCCCTGGATTCGACGCATCCCGAGCATCAGGCGGCGGATCAGGCCATCTTCTCGGCCGGGCTTCTCGTGATGTCCCCGCTCGTGCTTGCAGAACTCGATCACATCGCCACCCGGGAGCTAGGCCGGGAGGCCGCCATCAGCGCGGCCGACGACATTCGACACTGGATGCGACGCGGGCGGGTTGTCGTCCCCGAAGTCACAGAAGACCAGTTGGGTGTGGCGCAGTTCGTTCGTGCTCAATACGGGGGGCTCGACCTGGATCTTGCCGACGCGGTGAACGTCGCCCTCGCATCGGTCTACGACACCGACGTGATACTCACCCTCGATGGTCGAGACTTCCGCGCCGTCCGCCCGCTCAGCCGACACAAGGCATTCCGGATCTTGCCTGACGACCTGCCCCTGTAAGACGTGGCGAGGAAGAGGAATTGGCGTCTGCTTGACAGCTGGGCGTTTCCCTGCCGGCTGGGCCGCCAGGGAAACGCCTGCGCGTCCAGAAGTCGTTCAAGCGACTCGTCCGGGCCCGTATGGCCAAGACCGGGGAGAGCTACACCGCGGCGCGGGCCCGGTTGTTCAGGGGGTGGTGGACGGTTCGTCGAGCAGGAGAAGATCCAGTCCGTTGAACTGTTCGAAGGAGTGGTCGGTTGTGACCATCCGGCATCCTTCGGACAGGGAGAAGGCGGCGAGGTAGGC
>JBMCTR010000145.1:0-5408 GCA_048622955.1 Actinomycetota bacterium | reverse complement strand
ACGAGCACGAACGCTTCCCCACCGCCGAGCGCACCGTAGATTTCGAAGATCAGCTCGTGGCGACGGGCCGGGGCTTCGCTCCGGACGTCCAACTCGCGGTCCTCGCCGGTCAACACGACCACTCCCTGTACCGTGCTTATTTATACGAACAACTTAGTAGAAACAGCAGGGTAGGACAACCCCGCACCGTGCTCCGATCCACCGCGCCCGTCCAGTCCCGCGGGAACTCCGGCCGGACACTTCGCTGCTACGAGCACGGCGCGACGAAGCGACGATTGGTTCTCACAGCCGTTTGTGTAAAAATTGCGAAGTGGACGCCAACGAGCTCGCGCGGCCCGACGCACCGGCCCCGTCCATCGGGGAGAGCCGGTCGCGGGTGCTCGCCGCGTTGCAGGACGCCGGCGAAGCGATGGGCGTGGACGAGGTCGCGAGGCGGGTACGCCTGCACCCGAACACCGTCCGTTTCCATCTCGACGCACTCGTCGAGGCCGGGCTTGTGGAGCGGTCCACGGAGCACCGGGACCAGCCCGGCCGTCCGCGCACCATGTACGCCGCGCATCCCGGCAGCGCCCGCGCCGGTCGGCGAAGCTACCGGTTGCTCGCCGAGATCCTGAGCAGCTACGTCGGCTCGCAGATGCCGGAGCCGGCCCGCGCAGGCCGCGAGGCCGGGCGGGCCTGGGGACGCTACCTCGCCGAACGGCCGCCGCCGTTCCGCCAGCTCGATGCCGACAGCGCTACTGAGCGACTGGTCGGAACGCTCGACGACATCGGGTTCGCACCGGAGGCTGCGACGACCGGGCGCGACCGGCAGATCCTGCTGCACCATTGCCCGTTCCGCGAGACCGCGTCCGAGCACCGCGAGATCGTCTGCTCTATCCATCTCGGCCTCATGCAGGGGATCCTCGCCGAGCTCGGCGCCCCGATCGACGCCGATCGCCTCGAACCGTTCGTCGAGCCGAGCCTCTGCATCGCCCACCTCGCCGCGAAGCGGCGTGATACCGAGCGGCCGCACGACCAACCCGCATGATCGTTGTGAAAACGCCACCGGGCTTCCGGTGGGAATCTCACAACGATCATCGTCACGGCAGCCGGGCGGTCCACCTGCTCGTCGCGTACTTGGTGGCCGCCAGCTTCTCAGCGGCCCGCAACTCGTCCGTACGGATCTCGTCGTCGGCGAGGCCGTACCGCCGCCGGAACGTCGCCACCATGTGCTCGACGACCTCCGCGCGCGAGCGGGTCGTCTGCCGGCGCAGCGGGTCGACGTGCTTCTGCACGCTCCGCGTCCCCGGGCCCGGCAGCCGTTCGAGTCCGAACCGCAGCACCTCGGCCATGGTCGCGGCATCGATGTCGTAGGCCATCGTGACGTGATGCAGCACGCCGCCCGAGGCGAACCGCCGTTGGGCCGCACCGGCGATCTTGCCGACAGGTGAAGCAATGTCGTTGACCGGCCGGTGGAACGCCTCGACCCCGAGCCCGGCCAGCGCAGCCAGCACCCAGTCGTCGAGGTAGGCGTACGACTCGACGATGGACATGCCCTCCACCAGCGACACCGGAGCGTGCAGCGAGTGGGTGATGGTGTGCTCCGGCTCCACGTACATGGCACCACCGCCGCTGCTCCGGCGCACGACCGTCATGCCGTGCCGTGCCGCCACGTCGACGTCCACCTCGTTGCGCACTGACTGGAAGTTGCCGATCACCACGGCCGGCGTCGCCCACTCCCAGACCCGCAGCGTCGGCGGACGGCGCCCGGCTGCCACCTCCAGGGTCAGCACCTCGTCCAGCGCCATGTGCAGGGCGGGCTCCTGCGGGCCGGTGTGGATCAACCGCCAGTCGTACGCAGCATGCACGTGCCCATCCTCCCCGGAGCCGCAGTTACAACATCGGCGTGAGGGGTAGTACTCCCGCGGCCCGGGAGCCGACTTCGCGTGGCCTGAAAGCCGACCACGCCGCCGTCGCCCACAGGGGAGGTACGCCGCGGTGAGCAACTTCGTGCCCGCCCTGGTGGTGCTGGCCCTCGCCGTCGCCACCGTCGGCGCGATCTACGGCGCACACCGGGCCGGGACGGTCAAGCGGGAGGCGCTCGTCGCCGCGCCCTATCTGTCGGGGATGCCGACGAAGGAGCACGCGGTGTCGCGGTACCACGTCCGCTGGTACGCGGTCACGCTGCTGTTCCTCGCCTTCGACATCGAGATGCTGTTCATGTACCCGTGGGTGCTGGTCGTGGCGATCAAAGGCGTCGCGGCCGTCGCCGAGATGTACGTGTTCCTCGCGGCGCTGGTGGTCGGCGTCGTCTACGTCTGGCGCGAGGGCGCGCTGCGGTGGACATGACTCCCCAGACGGCTCCGCTGTGGTCGGCGTTCCTGCTGCCGCCGGTGCTCGGGGCGCTCACCGTCGCGGCAGCGTCCATCGACGCAGCGTTCGGCGCCGCGACGGCCGGCCGCCGGGTCGCTGTCGCGGAACTACTGTCGCCGTTACGCGAGGGCGCTCGACTGATGGTGTCGCAGCGCCGCACGACGCTGGCGCCCGACGCCCTGCTGTGGCGCCTCGGCGGCGCAGGGCCGCTGATCGTCGCGATGCTGGCGCTGATCGTCGTTCCGCTCGGCGAGTGGGCGGTCGCCGACCTCGCGGTCGGCGTGGTCTGGTTCAACGCGATGGACGTCCTGCTCTGGGCGTTCGTGTGGCTGGCCGGGTGGGGCGCAAACTCGGCGTTCGCCCTGGTCGGGGGCTACCGCTTCCTCGTACAGGCGCTCGCCTACGAGCTCCCGCTGATGTTCGCGCTCATCGCGCCCGCGCTCGCGGCGGGGTCGTTGACGGTGGGCGAGGTTGTCGCGGCGCAGCAGGGCCTTTGGTACGGAGTGTGGATGCCGGTGGCGTTCGCGGTCTACCTGCTCGCCGTTGTCGCGTTCGCGTTCCGCCGTCCCTTCGCGTACCCGGCCGACCGGGACGTCGCCGGCGGTGTCGCGGCGGAGGTCTCCGGCGCGGACCGGTTGGTGCTCCTCTCGGGGCGGTACGCCCTGCTGGCCGCCGGCGCCGCGTTCGCCGTGCCGCTGTTCCTCGGCGGCGGCGCGGGGCCGCTGCTGCCGGGCTGGCTGTGGAGCGTGCTCAAGACCCTGGCCGTGCTTACCGCCCTGGTGTGGGTGGGCCGGCGGCTGCCCACGCTGCGGATGGAGCGGTTCGAGGAGTTCGGCTGGCTGGTGCTGCTCCCGGCGATGCTGCTGCAGGTCCTGGCCGTCGCGGTCGTCGTGATCATCCAAAGCTGAGGGAGGGGTCGTCTGCCGTGCTGGAGGCCGTCGCGTTCTGGGTCCTCGCCGTGCTCGCCGTGGCCAGTGGGTACGGCGTGTTCCGGGTCAACTCGATGGCGCGCGCCACGTTCCTGCTCGCCGCGTCGTTCGTCGCCGTCGGCTGCGAACTCCTGCTGCTCGACGCCGACTACCTGGGCGTCGTGACCGTGCTGATGATGGTCATGGAGATGGCGATCATGGCGGTCTTCATGATCATGTACATGATGAACCCCGGCGGCCTGATGCCCATGGCGATGTTCCACAACAAGCGGGGCGCCCTTGCCATCTCGATCGGTGTGTTCGTCCTGCTCGCCGCCGGGATCCTGCTGGCGCCGTGGCCGACGACCGCCGCCGCGCCGCCGGACGACCCGACCTTCGTCCTCGGCGAGGCGATCATGGGCTCGAAGATGCTCGTGATGATCACTGTCGGGCCGCTGCTGCTGACGACCATCATCGCCGCCACGGTGCTGGCCACGCACCGCGGCCGCTACGAGCGCTACGGCGACGACCTCGGCCGCCGCCGGGCTGACGACCCGATCAGGGGCGGTGTCGGCCGGTGAGCCTGGAACTGTTCCTCCTGCTGGCCGCGGCGCTGTTCGCGATCGGCCTGTACGGGGCGCTGAGCCAGCAGTCCATCGTGATGATCATGATGGGCCTCGAGCTCATGATCAATGGGATCATCGTCGGCGGCGGCGCCTTCTGGTTCTACGTGGAGCCGGTACGGCCGGACGGGCAGGTCCTCGTCCTGGTCGCCATCGTGGTGATGACGCTCGAGATGGCCATGGGGTTCGCCGTCACGACCGCGATCTACCGCGCGCGGCAGGTGGACATGACCGACATGGCGGGAGATCTCGAGGGATGAGCCTGCTGCTCTGGCTGCTGCCTGCGCTGCCGCTTGGCGTGGGAACGGTGGTCGCGGTCACGGGACGGCGCGGGGACCGGGTCGCGGCGCCCGCGGCAGTGGCGAGCGCCGCCGTCGTCCTCGCGCTGGCCGTGGCGGTCGCCGCCGGACGGCCGGCCGTCACCGCGCCGTTCCTGCTAGGGATCCCGGCGGAGCTCGCGGTCGACGGGCTGTCGGCGATCGCGGTCGTCACGGTCGCCGCGGTCAGCCTCGCGGTGCTGGTCTTCAGCGCCGGCGAGTTCGGGCCGGACGAGGCGAGGGCGCGGTTCTACGGGCTGATGCTCGTGTTCGAGGGCGCGATGCTGCTCACGGTGACCGCGACCAACCTCGCCGTCCTGCTGTTCGGCTGGGAGATCATGGGCGCGGCGTCGTACGCCCTGATCGGCTACTGGTGGCGGGAGAAGCGCCGCGTCGTGTCCGGGAGCACGGCGTTCCTCACCACGCGCGCCGCCGACCTGGGTCTCTACCTCGCCGCTGGCGCCGCCCTGGCCGGCGCAGGGTCGCTGTCATTCGCCGCGCTTCCGGACGCGACCGGCGGGTGGCTGCACGCCGTCGCCGCCGGCGTGGTCGTCGCGGCGATCGGCAAGTCGGCCCAACTGCCCTTCTCGTTCTGGCTGTCGCGCGCAATGGACGGTCCCAGCCCGGTGAGCGCCCTGCTCCACGCCGCCGCGATGGTCGTCGCCGGCGCCTACCTGTTGTTGCGGCTCGAACCCCTGCTGACGACCAGCGGCTGGGCCGCTCCCGTGGTGGCCTGGGTCGGCGTGGTCACCGCGCTGGCGCTCGGCGCGGTCGCCGTGGCGCAGCGGGACCTCAAGCAACTGCTCGCCGCGTCGACCGCGTCGCAGGTCGGGTTCATGGTGCTCGGCGCCGGCGCGGCCGGGGTCGCCGGGGGGACGATGCACCTCGTGGCGCACGGCGCCACCAAGACGCTGCTCTTCCTGGCCGCGGGCGCGTGGCTCACTGCCCTCGGGACGAAGCAGTTGCCGGCGCTGCGCGGCGCCGCACGCCGGTACCCGGTCGTCGGTCTCACCTTCGCCGCCGGCGCGCTCACCCTCGCGGGAGTCCCTCCGTTGTCGCTCTGGGCGACGAAGGACGAGGTGCTCGCCGCGGCCCGGCACGAGTCGGCGGCGCTGTACGTCGTGGGCCTGGCCGCCGCCGCGCTCGCCGCGGCCTACAGCGCCAAGGCGCTGCTCTTCGTCGTTAGGCCGCTCCGGCCGGTCCCGGAG
>JBMCTR010000144.1:0-5432 GCA_048622955.1 Actinomycetota bacterium | reverse complement strand
AGTCGATGGTCGCCGTCCGGACCCTGCTGCGTCCCGCTCTCCCAGCCGCACCCACAGGCCGATCGTGAGGGTGACGAGGGAGAACCCGAACAGAAAGTCCTCGACCGGGATGTCCCACGGGAACCGGAGGCCGGTGGCGTGCTCCGGTGCGTACAGGACGATGGGCGCTGACAGCTTGGTCAGCCAGCCGTCGACCGGGACCTGGAACGCGAAGACGATGCCGAGGCTCACCCAGTACGCCGGGCACCGGAACAACCGGGTGCGCAGCAGGTACCGCTCGACCAGCACGACCGCGACGACGGACGCGGCGGCGAGGACCGTGTACTCAGGCATGCCGCCGCCCCCGCAGTTGGGGCCACAACAGCCGGACGGCTTCGAACGTCAGCAGCGCGCAGATCGGGATGACGACGAAGAACGCCAGTTCCTCGACCGGGATCCCGCCGGGCAGGGTCCAGCCCGTCGTGTACTGCTCGGAGAAGGTCCAGTGCCCGCGAGCGATCGCGAACGCGTCCCACACCAGGAACACGGCGACGACCGGGGTCAGTACGGCGAGCAGGCGGCCCGGCCGCCGGTACACCCGCGCACCCACCACGACCTCCAGCGGAAGCGTGACGAGCACACACGCCGCGAGCACGAGGAGGTACTGGTAGCGGTCGATGCCCGTCCTCCGTGCTCGCTGCCCGACCGCCGCGATTCTAGCCGCGGCAGTTCGCGCACGCTGCCGGATCCGCGCGGTCGCCGACTGTACCGTGATACCTGATGTCACCGGACGATTCGTCGCAGTTCGTACCCCGCAACTGGGTGGGTGGGACTTCCTTTGTCTTCGGGGTCGTCGCGCTCGTGTTCGCCTTCGTCCCGATCGTCGGCGAGTTCGTCGCCGCTCCCGCCGCGCTGCTGGCTGTCGTCCTGGGCCTGATGGGCCTCGAGCGGGTGTGGCGTGGGATCGCCACGAACGGCGCGGAGGCGGTCATCGGGAGCCTGCTCGGCACGGTGGCCGGCCTCTTCCTGCTGCTCGTCACCGCTGCCACGGCGGGCCCGTTGGGGTAGCGGTCGGCTGCCGGTGTCGGGTACGCGCGCGGAGGTCAGCGAACGTGTTGGCCGGCGTCGACGACATCGCCGACGAGTTCTTCCAGGACGTCTTCGAGTGCGGCGATCCCCACCACATTCCCGTCCTCGGGGTCGACGACGCGGGCCATGTGTGCGCCGTGGTGGCGCATGCTTGTCAGAGCGTCCAGGAGTGACTGGTCCAGGCCGACGCTGATGAGCGGCCGCAGCCACTTGGGATGCACCGGTTGATTGCGGCTGTCGTCCGGGGTATCGAGCACGTCCTTGAGGTGGATGTACTCGACGAGGTCGCCGGTGTTGTCGACGACGGGGAAGCGGGAGAAGCCGGTTCGGGCGCAGATCTCCTCGAGTTCCGCGGCGGTGACGTGCATCGGCACGGTCACGAGCTCGTCGGTCCCGATCATCACGGTGCTGACCTGCGCGTCGTTGAGCGCCAGAGCGCCGGCGAGCAGTTCGTGCTCGTCCTCGTCGAGGAGTCCCGCACGGCGGGATTGAGCGATGAATGCGGCGACCTCGTCGGCGGTGAAGCTGGACGTCACTTCGTCCTGCGGTGTGACCCGGACGAACCGCAGCACCATGTTCGCAGCCGTGTTGAGCAGCCAGATCACCGGTTTCAGGAAGGTGACGATCGCGTAGAGCGGCGGCCCAAGGGCCAGTGCCGAGGCCTCCGGCCCGGCGATGGCGATGTTCTTCGGGACCATCTCGCCGAGGACCATGTGCAGCGTCACGACGATTCCCAGTGCGATGACCAGGGCGACGGGGTGCACCAGCGCGCCCGGAAGGCCGGCAGCCGCGAAGGCGGGCTCGATCAGATGCGCGACGGCGGGCTCACCGATGGCACCCAGTCCCAGGGAGCACATCGTGATGCCGAGTTGGGCGCCGGCCATCATCAACGACACGTTCTCCATGCCGCGCAGCGTGATTCGGGCCGCCCGGGATCCGGCCTCAGCACCAGGCTCGATCTGGGTGCGGCGGGCGGAGACGAGAGCGAACTCTGCCCCGACGAAGAACGCGTTGCCGGCGAGCAGCAGCAGCGCGACCCACAGCGCAGTCAGGTCACTCATCGTCGTCTCCGGCCGGCTGGGTGGTCCGGTGCAGGCGTACTCGGTCGACCCGGCGCCCGTCGAGGCGCCTGACGTCGAGGCGCACCTGCACCGTCGCCGGCACACCGTCGTCGGTGTCGGCAACATCGAGCGCCGGGAGCGTGACCGAATCGGCCGGTTCCGGGAGCCGCCCGAGGTGCTCGGTGAGCAGGCCGCCGAGAGTGTCGCTCCATTGGGCTTCCGGGAGCCGCAGGTCCGTGATGTCCTCGACTTCGTCGGGGCGCAGTAGGCCGGACAGCGACCACCCCCCGTCCGGCAGCGCCTGCACGCGGCCGATCGGCGTGTCCTGCTCGTCCTCGATCTCCCCGACGATCTCTTCGACGAGGTCCTCCAGGGTGACGATCCCGGCGGTGCCGCCGTACTCGTCCGCGACTAGGGCCATCTGCGGCCCGGAACTGCGTAGCAGCCGGAGCAGCGGATCGAGCTCCATGCTCGACGGCACTGTCGCAAGGTCGTGGACGACGTCGCGGACCGGTGTGCGAGACCGTGCGGCGGAGGGGACGGCGATCGCGTGCTTGAAGTGCACCATCCCGATGACGTCGTCGACATCCTGCCCGATCACGGGGAACCTGGCGTGGCCGGTGGACGACGTGAGGGCGAGGACGTCCGCGACCGGCTGGTCGGCCTGGACGAACCGGACGCGCGGCCGGGGCGTCATGACGTCCGCCGCTCGGCGCTCGCCGAACTCGATCGAGCGGGTGAGAAGCTCCGCAGTGCCCGCCTCGAGCGTCCCGCGCTCAGCGGACCTCGCCGCGAGCGACGCCAGCTCCGCCGGCTCGCGGGCAGACGTCAGCTCCTCGGCAGGTTCGATGCCAACGGCCCGCACGATCGCGTTCGCCATCCCGTTGAGCAGCCTGATCAGCGGACCGGCCAGGAAGGTGAAGCCGCGCTGGAACCCCGTCACCGCCCGTCCGACCCGCATCGGCTCAGCGATCGCCCAGTTCTTCGGCACCAACTCGCCGAACACCATCTGGGCGCCTGTCGCCAGCACGAACGCGACCGTGAACGCGGTCGCGGTCACTGCGGCGTCCGGAAAACCGGCCAAGCCGATGGGGCCGACCAGCAGCGCGGCGACGGAGGGCTCGGCGATGAACCCGACGACCAGCGAGGTGACAGTGATGCCGAGCTGGGCGCCGGACAGCTGCGTGGACAACGACCGCACCGCGGCCAGCACGCCGCGCGCCCGGCGGTCTCCTTCCTCGACGCGCCGCTCCACCGCGGCCCGGTCGACTGTGACGAGCGAGAACTCGGCCGCCACAAAGAGGCCGTTTGCACCGATCAACACGGCGGCCAGCCCGACCAGCAGCCACTCGGTCATGCCGACGACGCACTACTTGACGGCCACATGGTCCCCGGAGTCTACAGCCCGGGAACGTGGCCGTCGGGAGCATCGCGGCCAGCACCACGTGCAGGGAGCTCGCGGAGTGCACGCCCGGTCTGGACGAGCAGGAGGGGACCTACGGCGAGCGCCAGGGCGATGGCCCACTGCGACGCGTTGAGCGTGGCCAGCCCGAGCAGCTCGCGCATCGCCGGTACGCCGAGCGCCACCGCTTCGAGCCCCACGGTGATGGCGAGCGCTGCCCACAGGTAGGGGTTGCCGGTGGCGCCACGGAATCCGGAGCCGGTGTCGGTGCGCGCGTTGAACACCGCCAGCAGCTGGGCAAGGGTGAGCGTCACGAACGCCATGGTGCGCGCCTGGTCGAGGCCGAGGCTCAGGACGCCGTCGGCCAGCAGGTACGCGGTGAGCCCGACGGCGGCCACCAGCGTGCCGTGGACGACGATGCGGCCCACCGTGCCGGCGCCCAGCACGGGCTCGTCCTTGGCGCGCGGCCGCCGACGCATGGCGTCCTTGCTGCTCGGCTCCAGCGCGAGCGCGAACGACGGGATCACGTCGATGATGAGGTTGTTCCAGAGGATCATCAGGCCGGCCAGCGGCAGGTCGAGGCCGAGCGCGATCGCCACGGCAACAACCAGCACGACCGCCAGGTGCCAGGAGAACAGGAACTGGCCGAAGCGGCGGATGTTCTCGAAGATGCGCCTGCCCTGCTGCACCGCATGCTCGATGGTGCTGAAGTCATCGGTGGTCAGCACGATGTCGGCCGCCTCGCGGGCAACGTCGGTGCCGGTACGTCCCATGGCGACACCGACGTCGGCCTGGCTCAGCGCCGGTGCGTCATTGACCCCGTCCCCGGTGACGGCCACGATCCCGCCGGCGGCCTGCAAGGCGCGGACCAACCGCAGCTTGTGTTCCGGCGCCACCCGCGCGAACACATCGACGTCTCCGATCCGGCGGGCGAGAGCGGCGTCGTCGAGCCGGTCGAGCTCGGTTCCGGTGATGATCGGATCGGAGCGCAGCCCGAGTTCGCGGGCAACGGCGGCAGCCGTACGGGGCTGGTCGCCAGTGATCATGACGACCCGGATGCCCGCCTGGTGGCACGTCTCCACCGCTTCCACGGCAGCCTGGCGAGGAGGATCGGCCATGCCCACGACTCCGAGGACCTCGACGCCGTCGAACATCCGCTCGTCACCGGCGGTGCCATCAGGAACCCGGCCGGCCGCGATGGCCAGGGTACGCAGCGCCCGGGTGCCCATATCATCCGCCCGTTCGAGCAGCGTGGCGTGCCGCTGCGGGTCGAGCAGCACTTCGGGAGCGCCCTTGGCGTGCACCGTCCCGTCGGTGACGACCGCCATGCGTTTGGTGGACGTGTCGAACGGGACCTCGTCCCGCCGCGGGCTGGCGGCACGGATCGCCCGCCAGTCGATCCCGCGCTCCTGCGCACCCAGCAGCAACGCCACCTCGGTGGGGTCGCCGACCGGATCGCCGTCGGCGGCGATGTCGGCATCGTTGCAGAGGATCGCACTCTCCCACAGCGCCTCCTCCGCGACGCCGGGCGCGAATGCGACCTCCACCACCTGCATCCGGTTGGCCGTCAGGGTGCCGGTCTTGTCCGCGGCGATGACAGTGGTGCTTCCCAGCGTCTCAACGGTGGGAAGCCGCCGTACGAGAGCCTGCCTGCGCGCCATGCGGCGCATCCCGACGGTGAGCGTGAGCGTGGCGACGGCCGGCAGCCCTTCCGGGACCACGGCGACCGCCAGGGCGATCGCCACCTCGACCACCTCGCGGACGTCCAGGCCACGTAGCAGGCCCAGGCCGGTGAGGGCGAGGGCCAGGCCGATCACGACCACCGACAGCGTACGGCCCAGGGACTCCAGGCCTGCCTGCAGCGGCGCCTGCATCGTCTCGGTCGACGCGGCCAGGTCGGC
>JBMCTR010000143.1:0-5440 GCA_048622955.1 Actinomycetota bacterium | reverse complement strand
GGTGCCGAGCGCGCTCAGGGGAGTGGCGCAGGAGTCGCCGCGCCACGCCTCCAGTCCTTCGCGGACCGCGAAGCCGGCGATGGCCAGGGCGGCGACCGGGTCGGCCCACCACCAGCCGAGCGCGGAGTTCAGCACCAGCCCTGCCAGCAGCACGGCCGACAGGTACGCGCAGATGAGGGTCTGCTTGGAGTCCGCCACGACGCTTGCCGAGCCCAACTCGCGGCCGGTGCGCCGTTCGAGCCACGACAGCAGCGGCATGACGACCAGGCTCACCGCCGCCAGCGCAATGCCCACGGTGCTGTGATCGGCTCGTTCCACGCTAACGAGCGCCCGTATCGAGTCGACGGTGACGTACGCCGCCAGGGCGAAGAACGAGAAGGCCACGATCCGTAGGGCGGTCCGCTCTCGCGTCTCGTGGTCGTGACCGGCGAACTGCCAGGCCACGGCTCCCGCCGAGATGACCTCGACCGTGGAGTCGAGGCCGAACGCCACGAGGGCGCCGGAGGAGGCCACGGCCCCCGCGGTGATGGCGATGACCGCCTCGATCACGTTGTAGCTGATCGTTGCCGCCACCACCAGGCGGACCCGTCGCCGGAGCACCGCCCGGCGCAGCTCGGTGATGGCTGCGGGGGACGTCATGCCGGCACCTTCGCAGCGACCGCCGGGCCGTCTGGGACGCACGTGTCGCCGGTGTCCACGGCCAGCACGACTCCGAGCAGCTCGGCGAGCGCCGCCGTCAGATGCGGATCGGAGATCTCGTAGCGCATCTGGCGCCCTTCGGGTACGCCCACGATGAGTCCGCACCCGCGCAGGCAGGACAGGTGGTTCGAGACGTTGCTGCGGGTCAGGCCGAGGTTCCCGGCCAGTCGCGCGGGGTACCCGGGACCATCCAGCAGCTCGAGCAGGATGCGGCACCGCGTCGGGTCGGCGAGCGCGCGGCCCAGGCGGTTCATCGCGTCCAGCCGGGACGGAATGGTCAGCACAGGCTGAACAATACAGCTTGGGCTGAACTGTGCAATCCCTGGCCGCATGCCACGGGCAACGGGCGCCGAATCCCGCGCGCGCCGGTGTCGGTTCTGCCTACGCTGCCAGAGTGAGTGTCCGATGAAGTGCGCCGTGTTCGGCGCCACGGGGTACATCGGCGGGCGGCTGGTGCCGGAACTGCTGCAGGCCGGACACACCGTCCGCGCCGTCGCGCGGAGTCCGGACAAGCTGGCCGACGTGCCGTGGCGTGGCGACGCGGAGATCGTCAAGGCGGACGTCACCGACGCGGCGAGCGTGGCCCGCGCGATGGCCGGGCAGGACGCGGCCTACTACCTGGTGCACGCACTGCACCACCGCGACTTCGCAGCGCGGGACCGCGCGGCGGCCGAGGTCGTCGCCGAGCAGGCCGCCGCCACGGGCGTTCGGCGGGTCGTCTATCTCGGCGGCATCACGCCGGAGGGCCGGCCGCTCTCGCCGCACCTGGCCTCGCGCGCCGAGGTCGGCGAGATCCTGCTGCGAGCGGGAGTCCCGACGGTCGTGCTGAACGCCGCCGTGATCATCGGCTCGGGATCGGCGAGCTTCGAGATGCTCCGGTACCTCACCGAACGGCTGCCGGTGATGGTCACCCCGAAATGGGTGCGCAACCGGATCCAGCCGATCGCCGTCCGCGACGTGCTCTACTACCTGGTCCGCGCGCTGTCGATGCCCGGGGACACCAACCGGTCGTTCGACATCGGCGGGCCGGACGTACTGACCTTCCTGGACATGATGCGCCGCTACGCGGTCGTGGCCGAACTGCCGCGCCGGCTCGTCGTCCCGGTGCCGGTGCTTACCCCGTGGCTGTCCGCACAGTGGGTGAACCTGGTCACGCCGGTGCCGAACACGATTGCCGTCCCGCTCATCGAGTCGCTCATCCACGAGGTCGTCTGCCGGGACCGGGCAATCGTGGACCTCGTGCCCGATCCGCCGGACGGGCTCGTCCCGTACGACACGGCGATCAAGCTCGCGCTGGCGCGGACCCGGACGGCCGACGTCCCGACCCGGTGGTCGGACGCCGAGACGGCGAGAGCCCCGTCCGACCCGCTGCCGACCGACCCGTCGTGGTCGGGCGGCACGGTGTACGAGGACGTCCGGGAGCTGGCGACCGGTGTCGATCCCGAGACCCTGTGGGAGGTCGTCGAGTCCATCGGCGGCGCGCACGGGTGGTACTCGTTCCCGCTGGCCTGGTCCGTCCGGGGCTGGATCGACCAGCTCGTCGGCGGCGCGGGGCTGCGTCGCGGGCGCCGCCATCCCAGGCACCTGCGCACCGGCGAGGCGCTCGACTGGTGGCGGGTGGAGCACCTGGAGCGGCCGTACGTGCTCCGGCTGCGCGCCGAGATGCGAATGCCGGGCCGGGCGTGGCTGGAGCTGTCGGTCGCGCCCGGCCGCGGCGGCGGGTCGGTCTACCGGCAGCGGGCGGTCTTCGTCCCGCACGGGTTCAGCGGGCACCTCTACTGGAAGGCGATCGCCCCCTTCCACGCGCTGGTCTTCGGGGGCATGGCGCGCAACATCACCGGCGCCGCCGCACGCGCCGAGCCGCAGCGCACACGCATGCGCGGTTGAGACACCGGCGCGGGTACGATCGGCGGGGTCCAGTCACACTCATATTCACCGAGGGAGCAGTCGTGTCCGACCAGATCCGCATCGTCGTCGCCGGAGCCCAGCGACAGGTCGACGCGGACACGACGGCTGCCGACTTGTTCGCCGGTGATCGCGACGTCATCGCCGCCAGGGTCAACGGCGAGCTCTCCGACCTGTCGCGCGTGCTCGCCGACGGCGAGAAGGTCGAGCCGGTGGAGATCAGGTCCGACGACGGCAGGGCGATCCTGCGGCATTCGACCGCGCACGTGCTGGCGCAGGCCGTCCAGCAGCTGTATCCCGAGGCGAAGCTGGGCGTCGGGCCACCGGTGGAGGACGGTTTCTACTACGACTTCGACGTCCCGGAGCCGTTCCACCCGGACGACCTGGCCCGCATCGAGAAGCGGATGCAGCAGATCGTCAAGGAGAACCAGGCCTTCGTCCGGCGTCCCGTCACCGACGAGCAGGCGCGCGCCGAGCTCGCGGACGAGCCGTACAAGCTGGAGCTGATCGACCTGAAGGGCCCGGACGCCGGGCAGGCCGCCGAGGGCGCCGGCGCCGAGGTGGGCGCGGGGGAGCTCACCATCTACGACAACGTCCGCCGCGCCGGGCGTGGCGAGCTCGCGTGGAAGGACCTGTGCCGCGGGCCGCACCTGCCGTCCACCAAGCACATCCCCGCGTTCACGCTGATGCGCTCGGCCGCGGCGTACTGGCGGGGCGACGAGAAGAACCGCCAGCTGCAGCGCATCTACGGCACCGCCTGGGAGAGCAAGCAGGCGCAGCAGGAGTACCTGCACCGCCTCGAGGAGGCCGAGCGGCGCGACCACCGCCGGCTCGGGGCGGAGCTGGACCTGTTCAGCTTCCCGGAGGAGATCGGCTCGGGCCTCGCGGTCTTCCACCCGAAGGGCGGCATCGTCCGCAAGGAGATGGAGGACTACTCCCGGCAGCGGCACGAGGAGGCCGGGTACCAGTTCGTCAACAGCCCGCACATCACCAAGGCGCAGCTGTTCGAGACGTCCGGGCACCTGAGCTGGTACGCCCACTCGATGTTCCCGCCGATGCACCTCGACGCCGAGGTCGATGCCGACGGCAACGTGCGCAAGCCGGGGCAGGACTACTACCTCAAGCCGATGAACTGCCCGTTCCACAACCTGATCTACCGGGCGCGCGGGCGGTCGTACCGCGAGCTGCCGCTGCGGCTGTTCGAGTTCGGCTCGGTCTACCGGTACGAGAAGTCCGGCGTGGTGCACGGCCTGACCCGGGTACGCGGGTTCACCCAGGACGACGCGCACATCTACTGCACTCCCGAGCAGCTGCAGGACGAGCTCGCGAGCCTGCTCGGCTTCGTCCTCGGCCTGCTGCGGGACTACGGGCTGACCGAGTTCACCGCCGAGCTGTCCACCCGGCCGGAGGAGTACGTCGGGTCGCTCGAGGACTGGAACGCGGCCGAGGCCGCCCTGGAGGAGGCCCTGCGGCGCGCCGGTCTGGAGTACCGCATCGGCGAGGGGGAGGGCACGTTCTACGCGCCCAAGATCGACGTCCACGTGCGGGACGCGATCGGCCGGTCCTGGCAGCTGTCCACGCTGCAGGTCGACCTCCAGGAGCCGACGCTGTTCGACCTGGAGTACCAGGCCGCCGACGGCACGCGGAAACGGCCGTACATGATCCATCGGGCGCTGTTCGGCTCGATCGAGCGGTTCTTCGGGATCCTCACCGAGCACTACGCCGGCGCGTTCCCGCCCTGGCTGGCACCGGTCCAGGTGGTGGGCATCCCGATCACCGACGACCACGTGCCGTACCTGGAGGGTGTCGCAGCCAAGCTGCGGGACGCCGGGATCCGCGTCGAGATCGACGCCGGCGACGACCGGATGCAGAAGAAGATCCGCAACGCCCAGACGCAGAAGGTGCCGTACATCCTGATCGCGGGCGAGCACGACATCGCCAAGGACGCCGTGTCGTTCCGGTACCGCGACGGGTCCCAGAACAACGGCGTGCCGGTCGACGACGCGGTCGCCGAGATCGTGGACGCGGTAGAGCGCCGGCTGCAGGTGTGATCGCCGGTGGTGGCTGACCCCGCTGGTCCGGCCGACTCCGCCGACTGGCTGCAGCGGCTGTGGACGCCGTACCGGATGGCCTACATCAAGGGTGAGCCGGGCAGCGGCAACGACGGCGACGGGTGCCCGCTGTGCCGGATCCCCACCCTGGACGACGCCGACGGGCTGGTGGTGGCGCGCGGCGAGCACACCTACGCGGTGCTGAACCTGCACCCCTACAACCCGGGTCACCTGATGATCGTGACGTACCGGCATGTACCGGACCTCGAGGACCTGACGCCGGACGAGTCCGCGGAGCTGCAGCGGTTCACCGTCGACGCGGTACGGGCGCTCAAGGCGGCCTCCCGGCCGCACGGGTTCAACATCGGGCTGAACCTCGGCGGCGTGGCCGGCGGTTCGCTGTCGGAGCACCTGCACCAGCACGTCGTGCCGCGGTGGGGCGGCGACGCCAACTTCATGACGGTGCTCGGCGCGACGAAGGTGATGCCCCAGTTGCTGGGGGAGACCCGCGAGCTGCTCGCCACGCACTGGCCCGACGCCGCCGCTTGACCGCCGGTTCGACCACGCCCAGCGGGACGCCGGTTTGACCACGTCCAGTGGGTTGCCCGGCACCGCGGTAGGCGCATGCGCATGCCGCGGTGCCGACAAGGCTAGGGGTGTTTGAGCCGCGGGTCCGGTGACGCCCGGCCGGCGGCCGTCCGTCCACACCGTGCATCCGGCCCGCCCCGTTGTCCACAGACTGCGCTCACGGCGCCGCCCGGCGGGTCCGGTGCGGCAAGACTGGC
>JBMCTR010000142.1:0-5441 GCA_048622955.1 Actinomycetota bacterium | reverse complement strand
GCGCCACCTCGACAGCCACGGCTCCGGCCTGGGTGTCGCGGTTCATGATCCGGCCTCGGTGAACGTCTCGATCGGGACGGACGCCCGCTGTGACACGGCGACGCCGCCGACACCGGGGACCAGGCTCGGCGCGTCTCCGGTGACGGTGACCGTCACGGCCATGCTCGTCGTCGCGACGCGAACGTCCAAGTCGCGGATCAGCGTCCCGCCGGTCAAATCGTTGACGAACTCGTGCGCGCGCTGGCCGGCGTCCGTCCCGTCGTATGCCGAGGCGGCGCGGGCGCCCTCCTGGGCGGCCCCGAGCGCGATGTGGCGGGCATGGAACCAGAGCGCACCCTGGATGATTCCGAAGACGAGCAGCAGCACAACCGGGAACAACATGGCGGCCTGAACAGCGGCCGACCCGCGCTCGCCTACCCGGACGATGCAGGCGTACCGGCTCGCGCGAGGTGCCGTCGTTCGGCCCATGCCCACGTTTGGTCAGCCGTTGATCTCGTCGATCGCCGGCTGGGCTCGGTTCTGGAGCGCCGCGATCAGCAGCACGCACAGTGCGACCAGCGCTGCGGCGATCAGCGCGACCTGGACCGCCTCAACTCCTCGCTCGTCGCGTAGTCGCTCCACCCGTTCCCGGAGTACGCGAAGGGCCAATTGCGCCCGTACCCCTGCTTTCAACATGCGCCCTCCTACCCTGATCGTTGATCACATGCGGTCGTCACACCAGCTCCAACATCGCCGGAGTCACGAGAAGCAACATGAACGTGAGCGTGAGCCCGGCGACCGGGGCGGACATCTGCTCGCTCGCCGCGTTCGCGCGCTCATGCTCCTCACTGAGTAGTTCGAGCCGCAGAGCGTGCGCACGAGCCCGCAGACTCTCGCCGACCGTGACGCTGCGTTCGACGCTCAGCCGCAGGATGTCGGCCACGTCGCCGAGCATCGGCAGGTCGAGCTCGTCGCTGACCCGCCGAAGGGCGTCCCACGGCGGCGTCTGGGTGAACTCGGCCCGTCGCAGTTCCTCACCGAGCCGGGTGAACACCCACGAGTCGCCCAGCTCGGCGGCGGTCTCGACCGCTTGGGTAGTGCCGGTGCCGCTGGCCACCTGCAGTGCGACAAGGTCGGCGAAGGCGCTCATGCCGATCGTGAAGTCCTGCCGGGCGCGTTTGGCCGCGGCGGTCACCGTGTAGTCGGGGATGAACGAGGCGGCGACGGCCAGAGCGGGCGCCACGCCGACTGCCACCACCGTGGTGAGTGACCAGCCCAGCCCGGCGATCATGCTGAGTAGGGTGGGGGCGAACCAGCCCGCGGCCGCGAAGACGGCCCGTTCGCCGATGTAGCGGCTCACCGGCACACCGATCAGCGCCAGGTTCCGGTACGGGATCCGCACGCCCGGCAGGGTTGGCCACCGTCGCAGCACCGCCGACCCGAGCCGCACCCGCCATCCCCGGCCGGTCGCCGGGACGGCCTCGGCGTGTGGTGTGGCGGCGGTCAGCGCCTGCACCGTGCTGCCCAGGTGCGGATGCCGCGGCCACATGGCACGCACCACGAGCAGCAGGCCGATGCCCGCGATCGCCCCGGTGATGACGGCCACCTGGTGCAACAACGTCATGATCGCCGGCCACCTCCTCCCCGGCCGGGTGAGGCAGCGGCACCGAGGAACCGTGGCGACGCCTTGCCGGCGGTGATCTGCCGCATCCACCACAGGCACACCAGGTACAGCCCGAGCCAGGCTATGAGCAGGAGCTGGCCGCGGGGTGTCGCGTACACGGCGACGTAGTCGCCGATGGCGGCGAGCAGCACGACGGTGAGCAGCACGATGATGGTCACGTAGCGGGCGGACGCGCGTTGCTTGGCTCGGTCGGACTCGATCCGCCGCCGGGTCCGCACCTCGTCCGCGACCGTCTCGCCCAGCCGTTCGAGCACGGTCACCAGCCCTTGTGCGCGGCTACGTGAGCCGACGATCAACGCGGACGCGATCCGGTCACCGGTCGGATCGTTCAGGTCGTCGGCGAATGCCCGCAGCGCTTGCTCGGTGTTCCATCGGACACGTAGCCGCGACACCAGCGTCGCCACTTCGGGACGGATCGCCTCAGGGGTGGTCCGCAGGCTTGCGATGATCGCCTGCTCCAGTCCGACGCCGACGGTGAGCACCCCGGCCAGGTTGCGCGTCCACTCCTCCATCGCCTCGAGGCGCTTGATCGCACTCTTCGCGTCCGGGATCCGCAGCAGCGACGGGACGATCGCCGCGCCGGCCGGCAGGATCACCGCGGCGACTGCCCACCCAGTGAGTACCCACACCAGCAGTCCCGCTACCGCTGCGGCCAGGACGCCGGTCCGGCGCTGAGCACGTGGATGACGCAGGCTCGCGACTCGCCGCCACAGTGGGATTCGCCGTGGTCCCGTCATCGTGGCAGGCGTACGGAAGGCTGCGCCGATGGTGAGCAGCCCGGCGGCGATCAGCACCGCACCCGCCGCAGCCGCCACCGGCGCGGTCATCGCGGCTCACCGCCGTTGAATGCGTGCGGCGGGTAGCCCGCGTGAACCAGCTCGTCCAGCCACCGCGGCGGAACCCCAGGCTTCAGCTGCCCGCCTTCTGTGGCGAACACGTCAGTGAACGCTGGCCGGCCAGCATCGCCGGGATCTACGGCTACCACCTCGGACACGAACCGGCGACGCTGGCGGACACCGTCCGAGCCGCGGACGTCGCGCATGGTGATGTGCACCATCACGTCGATGTGGTGGGCAACCTGGCGGTACGCGTGCTCGGCACCGCCTCCGCTGCCCTCCAGGGCCAGCGTGACCAGCCGCTCGACCGCACCTCGGGCATCCCGGGCGTGCAGCGTGGACAGACTCCCGGCACCGGACTGCATCGCCTGGAACATGGTCGACACCTCGGCCCCACGCACCTCGCCGACGATCACCCTCGACAGGTTGTACCGGTGCGCGTTGTACAGAAGCCGCGCCAGCGTGACCTCACCCGCGGCGGTGCCATCGGCCGCGACCTGCCCGTTGCCCGGGCGGGCTTCCCAGGCGAACACGCGAGGGTGCCGGTCCGGCAACTCATCCAAATGCAACTCGTACTCGGTCTCGATCGTGCCGATGGATTCGGCGAGGTCGATCTCGTTGCACAACGCCCGCAACAGCGTGGTCTTGCCCGCGCCCTGCTCACCCGCGACCACGATGCTCTTGCGGGCACGTACACAGGCGGCGAGGAACTCCGCACACCGCGTGTCCATGAGGCCGAGCCCGACGAGGTCGGTCAGATCGACATCGATCAGCCGGTGCCGTCGGATCACCACCGACGGCCTGGGGGTGGTCCATGCCGACGCAGCCAGCCGGTGACCGCCGTGGAGCCGCAGATCCAACTGCGGGTCGGCCGGGGAGAAGGGCCGTCCGGTCTCGCTCGACCGTGACGCCAGGAACTGCAACTGCTCCAGCAGCTCCTCGTCGCTGCCCGCGACCGGCGGGCCATCCTCGATCAGGCCGCCCGTGCGGACCAGCGTGACCCGGTCATTGCCACGGACCTCGATGTTCTCGACCGACTCGTCGTCCACCAGCGGCTGCAGCCGACCCAGCCCGAACAGTGAGTCGAACACCGCGCGAGCCAGCATGTCCTGCTCGGACGGGGTGAACAACCCCGCGGCGTCGCCGCCGCGCACCTGGGCGTCCACATGCTCGTCCAGCAGCCGATGGATGATCTCCCGGCCGATCTCGCGCTCCCGTTCGGTGGGTACGGTGCGGTCGCGGAGCTCGTCGGCCAGCAGCTTCGCCGCCTGCTGTCGTAGCGCGCGCACCAGACCCCAGTCCACGCTTCCGTCGCTGTCGGTGTTGGACATTCGCTCTGGCGGCGTGTCAGCGTGCTGCCTGGTCGCGACCGGCGGCGTCGGTATCCAGCCCGTCCGCTCGACGGGCTTAGTCCGCCGCTCCGGGCCGGCCGTCGCGTCGTTGGCGGGCGCGAAGATCGGCAGTTCGGCGAAGTCAGCGCGGTCAGCCACTGTTGGGGTCGAGCACCTCCCCGGACGCGGTCACCGGCGGTGCCAGATGTGACGTACGCGCAGCAGCCACGCCCTGGATCTCTTCCGCGGCGCTGCGAGTGCTACGCACCAGCGGGCACACATCGAACTTGCGACTACGCGGAGCGCCGTGGCTGAGCACCTGGGCGTTCGGCTCGTCGTGGCTCACCGTCGCGACGACCGGCAGTCCGACAGCCTTGGCCACCTCGGCCGCGCGATACGGACGTCCCTCGCCCACCAGCAGCAGCCCGAGCCCGTCCGGCCCGGACACCGAATCGGCCCGCAGGTTGCGAAGCTGCCCGACCCGCGCCCGCGCCGACACCACCGCATCCAGCGAGGAGCTCAGCACCAGCAGCACCATCTGTGCCTGCTCAAGCAGCGGGTCCGGCCCGCCGACCGCACCGAGGCGGCCGGCGTCGACCAGCACATCCGTGCCGGCGCGGTCCAGCGCGGCCAGCACCCCACCGAGCCGGTCCCACAGATCTGGCGTGAGGCTGCCAACCTGGTCGGCGCTCGCCAGCCCGGGCACGAACAGCTTCGTGTCATCGTCGGTAAGCGGCAGCGCCTGCTCGCGAACGGTGTCCGTGGTGAGCTCGCCCGCCCGGTGCGCCACAGCGAAGCTGATCAGCCCGCGGTTCGGGTCCAGGTTGCCCCGCAGGTACCCGGCGCCAACACTGCTCGAACCAGCGGCGTCCGCCTCCACGAGCACCGCGGGACGCGGCCAGACCAGCGTCAACGCCAGCGCCGTAGTCGTCACTCCTGGCGCACCGCGCGCCGAGGTCAGGGCGATCACCGCCACCGTCTATCGCTCCCTCGACATCAACACCACACCGACCCGGCCGGTCGCGACCCGTGCCGCCAGATCGGCCGCCTGGTCATCGCTCACGACAACATCGACCACCAGCGGGTCCGACGGACCGGTCGGCGGGTAGGTCTTCAACACCGTCGCCTCGATCGCCGCAGGGGCCTCGGCCGGCGGTTCATCGCCCGAGCGCGGCGTGTCCACGACCAGCACCACGTCACCCGGAAGCAGCGGCTCGCCAGGCACCTGCGCCGGCCCCAGCGCCACGCCCACCACTGCCTCACCCGCTGCGGGCACCACACTCGCCGTCACCGATGCCTCGGTGAGCAGCGACCCGGCAACGAGATCGGAGGCAGCACGCAAACCGGTCACATCGTCGATCCGCTCTGCCGGTAGCGGCGCCAGCGCCGAGTCTGGGACCGCGTTCGCCACCCCGACGTCGTCCGCTGTGATCACGGCGCCGCGTTGAACGTCGGCAGTGACGGCAATCACCGGAGTGGCCGTGCTCAGCTGACCGGACACATACAGGAACGCCAACGCGCCGATCGCAACCAGCGCCACCCCCACACCCACCAACGCGCCACGGCGCTGCGCCACCGTGCGCACCGGACGCGGCGGCTCCGGAACAGTTG
>JBMCTR010000141.1:0-5445 GCA_048622955.1 Actinomycetota bacterium | reverse complement strand
ATGAGCGGGGCCAGTTGCGTGACGACTCCTATGAGTGAGCGCGGATGAACGGCAGGAGCACCTCGTTGACCGCCTCGGGTTGTTCGATGGTCGACAGGTGGCCGGCATCGGGAATGACCTCCAGCTCCGCGCCGGGAATAGCGTCGACGATCGTCCTGGCCCGGGGCAACGGCTGAGGGCGGTCATGCTCGCCCACGATCACGAGAGTTGGCAGATCCAGGTGCCGCAACTGTTCGACAATGTCATCGCGATCGAAGATCGCATTGCCGAACCGCACCAGCGCAGCGGGATCGTTTTTCACGATCCTCTCCCGCCAGCGGGCGACCTCGTCCTGCCGGTCTACGTCACGCAGGAACGATGTACTGAACATCTCCCGCATAGCCCTGCCCTGCAGCGGCCTCGTGCCGACGAGACGCAACAAGGTGAACAGGGCACGGTATTTGCCGAGTTTCAGAAGCGGCTCCGACTCTGCGGAGGTGTCCATCAGAGTCAGGCTGCGCAACCGCTGGGGTGTCCGCAACGCCAGCCGCATGCCGACGAACCCACCGGTCGACAGCCCCACAAAATGGCACGGAGCCGCTTCCAACGCATCGATCAACCCTTCGGCGTCGCGCACCAGGGCATCCAGGTCGTACGCGGTGCCGACCCGGTCACTGCGGCCATGATCACGATGGTCGTACGCGATCACTCGGTAGTCGTCGAGCGCCTCGAACTGTCCGGCAAACTGGCTGTGGTCGACGAGGAAGCTGTGCGACAACACAACAGCCTGCGGTCCGCTGCCCGCCGTCTCGTAGTACAGCCGCACACCGTCTACCTCGACGTGCCCCACGGGCGACTCCTGCGGGTCGGTACCTCACGCCATACCACCACAGACGCGGTCGTGCCGCAACGGACGCCGCCAGCGGCACCCTGCACCATCAGAGCAAGACGTTCGGCCTGCGCTCATCGATCTGGCTCGTGAGGCGCAGCGATGCCGTCTGCATCGTCACCAGTCGCGGCCGCGCTGGTCTGCCGCGACGCGGGCTTCCCCGTTCCGGTCTGCGACAGAGCCGAGCGGACCGCGGCGGTCAGCGACCCCAGGTCGAACGCGCCGTGGTGCCGGCGGCCGTTGATGAAGAAGGTCGGCGTCCCCGCGACGTCGCTGCGGTCGGCGCTGTCGATGTCCTCGGCCACCCGGGGCGCGAACTTGCGCTTGCTCAGCTTCTCGGCGAACTTGTCGACGTCCAGGTCGAGGGCCCGGGCGTAGGCCAGCAGGTCGTCGGGCTCCAGCGCGTCCTGGTGGCTGAACAGCAGGTCGTGCATCTCCCAGAAGCGCCCTTGCGCCGCAGCGGCTTCGGCCGCCTCCGCCGCCAGTTCGGCGTGCTCGTGCACCTCGTCCAGCGGCAGGTGCCGGAACACGTACCGCAGGTCGGCCCCGAACTCCATCAGCAGTGCCCTGATGACGGGCTCCGCCTGCCCGCAGTACGGGCACTCGTAGTCGCCGTACTCCACCAGCGTCACCGGTGCCACGTCCGAACCGCGGATGTGGTCACGCTCCGGATCGACCGGATCGGCGAGGTCGACGAGCGGTTCCGCCTGCTGCGCCCGCTGCCGGGCCCGCACGTGCTCCGGGACGAGCTCCAGGACTCGGAAGACGAGCCAGCTCAGCCCGATCGCCAGGACGGCGGCGGCCACGATCCCGATCTTCGCCTCCTCCAGCGTCGCACCCTCGAACGAGATCTCGGCGATGAACAGCGAGACGGTGAACCCGATCCCGGCCAGCGCGGCCACCCCCGTCACCAGCCCGAGCGGGATCGTGAGCGGGAAGCCGCCGAGCCACCGCCGGCTGGCCAGCCAGCTCACGCCGCTGATGCCGACCACCTTGCCGACCACCAGACCGGCCACGATCCCGAGCGTGACGGGCGAGGTGACGGAACGCTCAAGCAGCTCGCCGGTGACCTGCACTCCGGCGTTCGCGAGCGCGAACACGGGGATGATCACGTAGCTGGTCCACGGGTGGTAGATCTGCTGCATCCGTTCGTTCGGCGAAATCGCCTGCCGCAGACCGCGGGACGCCGTGCGCGCGTAGTGCGAGGTCGGCTGCTCCCGGAACGACCGCCACAGTGACGCCGCCCGCTGCAGGTCCGTCCGGGACGGCGGATAAGCGGTCGCCAGCAGGCCCATCGCCACGCCGGCGATCGTCGGGTGCACCCCCGAGTACTGCAGCGCCAGCCACAGCCCGACACCGAGCAGCAGGTACGGCTCCCCACGCTGGATACCCGACGCGCGCAGCGCGGCGACCACGGCGAAGATGCCGGCACCGATCAGCAACGGGACCAGCGAGAGGTCCTCGGAGTACACCAGCGCGATCACCGTCAGGGCGCCCACGTCGTCGACCACGACCAGCGTCAGCAGGAACGCCCGCAGCCGCACCGGCCAGCGCCGACCCACCAGCGCGAGCACACCGAGCGCGAACGCCGTGTCGGTCGCCATCACGATGCCCCAGCCCTGGACGGCACCACTGCCGACGGTCAAGGCGACGTAGAGCAGCGCCGGGACGGCCATCCCACCGAGCGCGGCCAGCACGGGCACCGCCACGCGCCGCCGCTCCCGCAACTCGCCCATGTCGAGCTCGCGCCTGATCTCCAGGCCGATCACGAAGAAGAAGAACGCCATCAGGCCGTCGTTGACCCAGCCCCGCAGATCGTGGGACAGCTCGCCGCCCGCGACCTGAATCGCCAGTTCGGTGGACCACAGGTCCTCGTAGGTCGACCCCCACGGCGAGTTCGCCCACACCAGCGCGGCAACCGTAGCGGCCAGCAGCACCAACGCGCTGCCGACCTCGGTGTCGATGAACGCACGCGCCGGGCGGGCGAGGTTGCGCACCCACGAGGTCCGGCCGGCGACGAGCCCTGGCATAGGTTCGCCCACTCCCTCCGACTGCCCCGTCAACGCCGCGCCGAACTCCGAAACGCCGGGTTTGGGCAGCTCGATTCCCGGATCAAACCCGGCACGGGCTACATGGTGGGGTCGGTCACCTGGCCGGCGAACAGCACCAGGCCGCTGTCGCGGTGCCGGATGAAGTACAGGAACGGCTGATCGGCCGCCACGACGAGCTCCGGCTCCGGAGGTCCGCTCTCCTCGAAGCCGAGTCCGGTCGCGGCGGCGGCGACCGTCCCCCACTCGTCCACCGCGATGTCCGCGCCGTGCACGGCCCCGCCGAGGAACGCGTCCGGCGAGATCGCCGGGAAGCTGCCGGGCGCGACGCCCGCCTCCTCCAGCCAGCCGAGCAGATCGAGCTGAGTGGTCGTCTCCCAGCGGGGCAGCAGCAGCTCGTACGGGCCAGTGGTGAACGAGGCGTCGACCTCGTCGAGGAAGTCCTGGTCGAGCCCGTCCCGGAGGTCGGCGAAGCGGCCCTCGTCCGGCACGATCACCAGCATCGAGAACTCGCCCCCGACATACGGGATCTCCGCGCCGACGAATCCGTCGCCCTGCCCGCGCCGGTCGGCGAGCTCGAGCTCGCGCAGGAACTCGACGTCGACGGTGCTGCCGTCCAGCCGCGTGAACGTCCCGTCCACCGGCCCGTACTTGCCGAACGTCCGCTCCCAGCGCGCCTTGAAGTACAGCGCGTCGGTGAGCAGGAGGACGGTCTCCGGGCGGATGAAGCCCTCGGGCAGCAGTTCGGGAATCAGCCCATCGGTCTGCTCGTCCACCCAGCCGTTGACCCGCTCCCGGCTCCCGGCCGGGTCGCCGGCCAGGTCGAGCGGCTCGACACCGGCGCCATGGTAGGCGCCGAGGAGATCGAGCCAGTCCGGGTCGGGCTCGACACCCTCCCGGGGCCAGATCCGGTCGGCCACGGTGACGGTCAGCTCATCGCCCTGCGCTGCGGCCATCTGCTGGTCGATGGCGTTCCACGCCTCGTGGGACGCGTCCGGCAGCCGGAACTTCGCGTCGATGGCGGCTGCGGTATCCGGGTCAGCGGCCGCCCGGGCCATCAGCAGGGCGTTGCCGATGCTCGACGGTGAGAACACCGCGTTCTCCTCGGCGGGCTGCCCGCGGAGCAGGTCAAAGCCGGCCCCGTTGAACCCCGCCGCCAGCGCTTCGACCGGCGCGTCCCCATCCACGGCAGCGCGCTCCACGTCAGGCGGCGGGACGGTGCCCGGCCCCCGTCCGGTCGGATCGGCTGAGCCCTGATCGTCGTCGGCGGCGCACGCCGAGCTCACCAGCGCGGCGGCAACGAGAAGGCACCCGAGTCTCATGCCCGGTTCGACGTCGTTCGGGCGCGGTACGGTTCCACGCATCCGTCCTCGGATTCCCGGTTCATGGCTGAGACGAAGGTGAAGGATAGGCTTACCTTATGTCCGCGCGCCACACACCGACCGGCCACGCCGGGGCTCCGACGTTCGTCGAGACGCCGCTGCCGGTGAGCCGGCGGTCGGCGGCGTGCGCCGGCCACTCGATCTCCCAGGGCGAGCCGCTGGCGGGGACCGCCGGGGCCGCGACGGCATGGCTCCTGGTGGAGCACCCCGGACCGTGGCAGCGCAAGGCGGTCAAGGAGGCGCTCGGGCCGGACATCGCCGGCGAGATCGAGCGCCGGGCGCCGGCCGTCAAGGTCGTCCTGATCCGTCGGACGGAGGTACGGACGGTCGAGCGCCCGCGGTGCTACCTGGTGTGGACAGGCGGGCCCTCGGGGACGCGACCGTGGATCCGGGAGACCACCATCGGCCGGTACGACGACCTGCTGGACCTGGACCTCGAGGCGCTCGCTGCCGGGCGCCCGGTCGACACCGGCTCCAAGCGCCACGATCCGCTGTACGCGGTCTGCACGAACGGCAAGCGCGACGCCTGCTGCGCCGAGTTCGGACGGCCGGTCGCGACGGCGCTCGCCGCCGAGCACGACGGCGTGTGGGAGAGCACCCACGTCGGCGGCCACCGGTTCGCGGGCAACATGGTCTGCTTCCCGCACGGGATCTACTACGGGCGGCTGACCGCGGAATCGGCGCTCGCGGTGGCCGCCGACTACCGGGACGGCCGCGTGCGGCTGGACAACCTCCGAGGTCGCTCGGGTCAACCCGCCGCCGCGCAGGTGGCCGAGCACGTTGTGCGCGAGCGCGAGCAGGTCACGGCCCTGGACGCCGTACGTGCCGGCGCGCCGACAGCCCCCGACCCGCGCGACGAGTCGGACGACGCCGGCGCGCCGGACCCTGAGTCGCAGCAGGTGGACGTGGTGGACGTGCCCGTCACGGTGGCGGCGAACAGCGGGCGTGACCGCGAGTTCACCGTCCGGCTACGCCGCGAGCCGATCGGCGCTCCGCTCTTCGGAGGGTGCGACGACACCGTGCCGGAGCAGCGCTACACCTGGACACTGGCCGGCCTCGCCGAGCCGACCCCGTCCTCCCGCTGAACGACCTAGCAACGCACGACCAGCACATGTGTGCCGGACGCAGCCGCGAGCGTGCCGATGTC
>JBMCTR010000140.1:0-5470 GCA_048622955.1 Actinomycetota bacterium | reverse complement strand
GTCATGCCGCACACCGGGTCGACGGCCTCCTCCACGGGCTCCGCGGCCGCCGGAACCACGGCCCGGAGCTCCCCCGCGGAGCGCAGCGCCACCAGTTCGGCCAGCACCGCCACCGCGATCTCCCGGTGACCCGTGCGCCCCAGGTCCAGCCCTGCGGGCGCCCGGACCCGCCCGAGCGCATCGTCGGGAACCCCGCGGTCGCGCAGGTAGCCCAGCACCGTCTCGGCGCGCCTCGCCGAGGCCACCAGGCCTATGTAACCCGCCTCGGTCTCGAGCGCCGCGGCCACCGCGGCCTCGTCGTCGTGGCCCTGGGTCGCGACGACCACGGCAGTTCCGGCGTCGACGCGCCGGCCCGCCAGCTCGTCCCCCGTGGCCACCGAGTCCGCCCGCCACCCGAGGTCGCGCGCGAGCGTCACCAGCAGGTCGACCGCGGGCGTCTCGCCCACGACCACCAGCGGCGGGGCGGGCACCACGGGCTCCATGGACACCGCCAGCGCACCCTCGCTGCCGCACTCCATCGCGACCGTGACCGCGTCGTCGCCGAACGCCTCCGCCGCCTCCGGGGGCATCCCGAGCAGCAGCAGCCGGGTCTCGCCGTCGGCGAGCGCCGCCACCGCCTCGCGGCGGACGGCCGGCTGGGCGCAGGCACCGCCCAGCCAGCCCCGCATCGTGCCGTCGGCCAGCACCAGCGCCTTCGAGCCGGCCTGGCCGGACGACGGCCCGCGCCGCCACACGACCGTCGCCAGGACGAACGGCTCGCCCCGCTCCTCCAGCGCGGCGGCTTCGGCCAGGATCGACCCCGACACTAGCCGGACGCCTCCTGGATCGCCTCCCACACCCGCGTCGGCAGCACCGGCATGTCGATGTTGCGGATGCCCAGCGGGGACAGCGCGTCGATGACCGCGTTCACGTACGCGGCGGGCGAGCCGACCGTGGCCGACTCCCCCACGCCCTTGGCGCCCAGCGGGTGGTGCGGCGACGGCGTGACGGTCGCGTCCAACTCGAACCTCGGCGTCTCCCAGGCGGTGGGAACCAGGTAGTCCATGAAGTTCGAGCCGATGCAGTTGCCGTCGTCGTCGAACGTGATGAACTGCATCGACGACATCGCGTAGCCCTCGGTGAGGCCGCCGTGCAGCTGACCGTCGACGATCACCGGGTTGATCCGCACGCCGCAGTCGTCCACGGCGACCATCCGGCGCACCTTCCACTGCCCCGTCTCGCTGTCGACGTCCACGACCACGACATAGCTGCCGTAAGGGAACGTCATGTTCGGCGGGTCGTAGTAGTGCACGCCCTCCAGGCCGGCCTCCAGCCCCTCGGGCAGGTTGGCGTACGCCGCCAGCGCGACGTCCTGGATCGTCACCGACTGGTCCGGCGACCCCCGCACGGAGAACTTGCCGGCCTCGAACTCCAGGTCCGCCTCGGACGCCTCGAGCAGGTGCGCGGCGATCTTGGCGGCCTTCTCCCGGAGCTTGCGGGAGATCACCGCGGTGGCCGCCCCACCGACGGGGGTGCTTCGCGACGCGTACGTCCCCAGGCCGTACGGCGTGTTGTCGGTGTCGCCCTCCATCACCTTGACGTCGGTCGCCGGGATGCCGAGCTCGTTGGCCACGATCTGGGCGAACGTGGTCTCGTGCCCCTGGCCCTGGGCACGCACGCCGAGCTTGAGGATCGCCTTGCCCGTCGGGTGCACCCGCAGCTCCGCGGAGTCGAACATCCGCAGGCCGGCGATGTCGTACTCGGTACCCTTCCCGGCCCCGACGACCTCGGTGAAGCTGGCGATCCCGATGCCCACCAGGTTCCTGTCCCCCCGATCCCTGGCGGCGGCCTGCTCGGCGCGCAGCTCGTCGTAGCCCACGATCTCCAGCGCCTTCTGCAGCGCGGTCGGATAGTCGCCGGAGTCGTACACGAAGCCCGTGGGCGAGGTGTACGGGAACTGGTCGGGCTGGATGAAGTTGCGCCGCCGGATCTCCGCCGGGTCGAGGCCCAGCTCCAGCGCGGCGTTCTGCACCAGCCGTTCGATGAGGTACGAGGCCTCGGTGACCCGGAACGAGCACCGGTACGCCACGCCGCCGGGTGCCTTGTTCGTGTACGCGCCCTCGGTGACGATGTGCGCCGCCGGGAAGTCGTACGAACCGGTGACGATGTGGAACAGGCCCGCCTTGAACTTGCTCGGCTGGGCGTCGGCGAAGAACGCGCCCTGGTCGGAGAGCATGTTGACCCGCAGGCCCAGGATCCGGCCCTCGTTGCTGAGCGCCAGCTCGCCGTGCATGTGGTAGTCGCGGCCGAAGCCGGTCGAGATCAGGTTCTCGGTGCGGGTCTCCACCCACTTCACCGGCTTGCCGATCACCAGCGATGCGGCCGTCGCGACCACGTAGCCGGGGTAGATCGGGACCTTGTTGCCGAACCCGCCGCCGATGTCCGGCGACACGATCCGGATGTTCTGCTCCGGCAGCCCCGTGACCATGGCGAACAGCGTCCGGTGCGCGTGCGGCGCCTGCGAGGTCATGTGGACCGTGACGTTCGAGGTCGCGGGGTCCACGTCGGCCACGCAGCCGCACGTCTCGAGCGGCGCCGGGTGCGACCGCGGGTAGAAGGTGTCCAGCGTGACGACGCGGTCCGCCCTGGCGAAGGCCTGGTCCGTGGCACCCTTGTCGCCGGCTTCCCACTCGTAGCACCGGTTGTCGGTCTGGTCGTCCTTGTCGTCCCGGATGAGCGGGGCGCCGTCGGCCAGCGCCGCCTGCGGGCTCATCACCGGCGGCAGGATGTCGTAGTCGACGTCGATCAGGTCGAGCGCGTCGTAGGCGACGTACGGGTTCTCGGCGACGACCGCGGCGACCTCCTGGCCCTGGAACCGCACCTTGTCGGTGGCGAGCACGGCCTGCGTGTCGCCGGACAGGGTCGGCATCCAGGCGAGGTTGTACCCGGCCAGGGCCTCGCCGGTCAGCACCGCGACGACACCGTCGAGCGCCTCGGCGGCCGAGGTGTCGATCGACACGATCCGCGCGTGCGCCACCGGGCTGCGCAGCATCGCCATGTGCAGCATGCCCGGCAGCACGATGTCGTCCACGTAGTGGCCCGCGCCCTGGATCAGCCGGTCGTCCTCCGCGCGGTGGATGGAATGACCGATCCCGCCGATCTCCGGTGGCCCGTGCTTCTGGTGGATAGTCTCGGTCGTCATGCCGGAACTCCCTTCGCCTCGGCGGCCGCGGCCTGGATCGACTTGACGATGTTCATGTAGCCCGTGCAGCGGCACAGGTTGCCGGAGATCGCCCACCGGACCTCGTCGTCGGTGGGGTTGGGGTTGTTCTCCAGCAGGTGGGTTCCGACCAGCATCATCGCCGGCGTGCAGAACCCGCACTGCAGCCCGTGGTGCTCCTTGAAAGCCCGCTGCATCGCGCTCAGCTCGCCGTCCGTGCGCAGGCCCTCGACGGTGGTGATGGTTCGGCCGTCGGCCTGGACGGCGAACAGCGTGCAGGACTTGACCGGCTTGCCGTCGAGCAGCACGGTGCAGACGCCACAGCTGGTGGTGTCGCAGCCGATGTGGGTGCCGGTCAGCTCCAGCTGCGTCCGGATGAAATCGGCGAGCAGCACACGCGGCTCGACGTCCGCCGTCCGCTCGGCACCGTTGACGGTGACGGTGATCTCCACTGGGCTCCTCCTCAGGCTGACTGGGCTTGCGAGGCGGCCTGGTTCAGGCCACGGCGGACGTAGGTGCGGACGACCGAGCGCTTGAAGTCGGCCGAACCGCGGACGTCGGTGTGCGGATCGGACGCGGCCGCGGCGAGCGCGCCGGCTTCGGCGAACAGCTCGTCGCTGGGTTCCTGGCCGGCGAGCGCGGCCTCGGCTTCGGTCGCCTTGATGTTCTTCGAGCCGACGCCGGTGAGCGCGATGCCCGCCTTGCCGATCCGGCCACCGTCGAGCTGCAGGTGGACCGCGACGCCGACGGTCGCGTAGTCGCCCACCTTCCGCTCCAGCTTGAGGTAGGTGCCGCCGGCGGGACCGGTGTACCTGGGCACCCGGACCTCGGTGAGCAACTCGTCCGGCTCGAGCGCGCTGGTGAACAGGTCGACGAAGAACTCGTCCACCGGGATCACCCGCTGGCCGCGGGCGCTGCTGGTCGCCACGACCTCTCCACCGCACGCCAGCATCACCGAGCCCCAGTCCCCCTGCGGGTCGGCATGTGCAAGCGAGCCTCCGACGGTGCCGAGATTGCGCACCAGCGGATCGGCGATCCACGGCGCCGCGGCCGCGACCGTGTGGTTCTCCGCCTTGACGACGTCGGAGCCGACGACATCATTGTGCCTGGTCAGAGCGCCGATGCTGAGATACCCGTCGGAGACCCCGATGGTGTCCAAGCCGGGCACCCGGTTGATGTCGACAAGCTTGGTGGGCATGGCGAGCCGGAGCTTCATCATCGGAATCAGGCTCTGGCCGCCGGCAACGACTTTCTGATCTTCATCCCCCTCGGCCAGTATCGAGAGGGTTTCGTCGAGCGAGCGTGCTGCGACGTAGTCGAACGCCGCTGGGAACATGGAGCCTCCTGTTGATCGGACCGTCCCCGTCCCTACGAAAGGTGCATGATCGCATCAGCCTACGGTGCATCGGCTGCACGTCAACATCTCTCGGAGCAACAATCTACTCCGGTGACCAGGCGGCCCACTCGGCACCCGGCCCTTTTCACCCGGGACCGACGGCGCCGCCTATTTGATCACTACTGGGACATCGTCACGCCGTCGCAGGCGGCGCCTGACTCCGGGCTCTGGGAACCGCGGACAAAGGTCTCGGTGAACTCGGCCAGCCGCGGATCGTCGGGGCCGTCGAGCACCAGTTGCCTCCCCCAGGCGGTCGCCACCACCGGACCCGGGTTGCCCTCGTACGGGCTTAGCAGCAGGAAGTCCTGATTGGCTTCGCTCTGCCCGCGTACGAAGTCCTCGAGTGCCGCGACGTCGGCGTCGGCCAGGTCTGGCCGGTAGGTGATCCAGACGGCGCCATGCTCGAGCGAGTGCACGACGTTCTCGTCGGGCAGCGGCTCGGCGTAGATGCCGCAGGCCATCGGCGTGGCCGAGTGAGCACCGCCGACGGGGGGCGACTGCTCGTACTGCACGGTCTCTTCGACGTGGTCGCGCCCGAGGTCCCCGAACTCCTGCAGCCCCTCGATCTCCTCGGCCTGCTGGTCGGCGATGAGCGCGGCGACGAACGCCCCAACAACGACGACGGCAACGAGCGCCGCGATGCTGTAGTTGCGCACCCTGCGACGCTGCTGCTTCCGCCGGATCTCGGCCTTGCGCTCGGCAGCACGCTCCCGCTGTCGCTGCTTGCTCGCCTTGCTCACGATGCGCTCATTCCCGTCCCGTGCCGCTCAGATCCCCCTGGATTGTAAGGCGACGTCATCTCCGCGGCCATCACCGCACCCTGACGGCTGCCCCAATGATCACGTTGACCACCCGGTTGGGTCCTTTACCAGGCC
>JBMCTR010000139.1:0-5475 GCA_048622955.1 Actinomycetota bacterium | reverse complement strand
CGTGTACGTGTCGCCGAGCAGCGCGTAATCCTCCAGCGGAAGTGCCATAAGGGGCGAGCGTAGCCAACACGCCCACCGCTGCGGCCTCAGGCCGAGGCGGGCAGAGTCGAGCCCGCCGGCGAGATCAGGTGAGGTTCTGCCTGGGTAGAGCGCCGTGGTGGGTTACGCGGGCAGGGCTGGCTAGCCGGTCAACAATCGGGTGAACCCGCCGAGGTGGTGGGGACGCATGCTCAGCGTGACGCCGTACTGGCGTATCTGGTCCTGGAAGGCGCCGTCGAGCGCGCCGTACACGTCAGAGCGTTCAGTGCCCTGCTCGACGAACTCGTACGCCTTGACCCCGTGCTCGGGGACGACCTTCGCCATGAAGTAGGCCAACGAGTCGGAGTCCGGGTGGACCTGGACGGCGTACGCCGTGCGGCTGTCCTCACTGAGGTAGTGGTGGAACGCGAGCAACCGCGGGTGAGCCGTCTCGACGAACTCGGCGTGCTCCCGTGCGTACTGCCGAAAGCCGTCGACCTGCCCTTCCTTGATCGCGACGGCGAAGATGTGAATGAGTGGTGCAGCCATGACCGGCTCCCTTCTGTCGGCCCGCCCCAGCGGGCAGGAGCTTTCGAGAACCGATGCTGCGACGGGGCGCTAACGAACCGCTAAGGCCGTGGTGGAGCGGCGAGGCGCTACGCGTCAGCCGGCAGCGGCGCGAACGCGTCACCCCCCAGTGAGCAGGCGGCCCGGATCGGTGAGCGTTTCGGCAATCCGGATGTGGTCGCGGACGCACGGCATGGCCAGGGCAGGGCCTTACTCCGGCGTGGCGAGACCGCTGTGGGTGTGGCCCTACTCGATGAGGCCCCCCAGCCGGGCCTGGCGTTGCTCCGCCTCAAGACCCTCATCGAAGACCGCTGACCACTGTGCGCTGTGGCAATAGAGCTCGACCGGGTCCGGAGCTCGATCACACCGCCGGGGACGTCGGGAGGTCTGTTGCAAGCCGGCGGGCCCGCCGAGCGCCGACCACGTTGCCCTTGCGTTCATAGCACCCGGCCGCCTCGCGGGCCGCAGCCAATGCGGCTTCAGGCTGACCCGCGGCCGACAGTGTCTCCGCGAGGTCGGCGTGCAGGTCGGCGCGGAGGTTGAGCATGTCTGGCGGCACCAGATCGGCCGCTTCGCGCAGCAGCCGGCCGGCCTCGTGGTGGCCAACAGCGCGGGCAGTAGCTGCACGCCACAGCGCCTGGGCGGTGACGCTCTCCGCCGGCGCCTGCTCCCTGCTGACCGATGCGTACGCCGCGGCCTCCGCGGCGTTGCCCCGCGCGGCCAGGACACGCGACAGTTCCGCGGCGGCCTGGGTCGCCTGGTCCCGGTCGCCGATGCCGAGCAGAATGTCGACGGCCGGCCGCAGCTGCTGTTCCGCGGCTGCGAGGTCGCCGGCCATGACCTCGACCTCGGCGGTTGCGCGCGCCACCCCGGCGAGTGTCCGCCTGACGCGTAGCTGCTCGACAACCACCTGCCGCGCATCGGCGGCAAGCCGGCGGGCCTGGTCGAACTCGCCGAGCATCGCCCGCAGCATGGCCAGGACGTACAACGCCCCAGGGTGTTGCGTCCTACCCACCCACAGCACGTCCTCGCACCTTCGGATGGCTGCGGGAACCGAAGTCGGCCCGGCCGCAAGGGCGAACAGGATGAACCACGGAGCTCCCAGCATCTCCCGCACGTCGCCGGAGCGCTGCGCGTACTCGAGCCCGCGGCGGGCGGCCCTCTCAAGGTCGTGCATCCGTCCAGCGCGCAGATGCACCGACGCCAGGACGTAGCATGCCTCCGACATGCCTACCGGGTCGTCCCACCCGCGGAACGCCTCGAAGACCCGCTCGGCGCTGTGGCGGATGGCATCCAGGGACGTCGGATCCGGTCCGGCGACCATTGCGATCCGGAGCCGCTCGACAGCGATGTGCTGCTCCTGCCGGACGTCCGAACGGCCGCGCGCGTCCTCATGCAGCTCTGCCAGCACGGCGTCTGCCACGTCCAGCCACCCCAGCGCCGGGCATACAGCAACCAGTCGGCGCAGTAGCTGCGAGCGCTGCGCATGGTCCGGCGGCAGCAGCGTGCGAGCCCGCGAAAGAAGGTTCCCCGCCGCGGCCATGTCATACCGGCCGAGGGCTCGCAGACCTGCGCTGCCCAGCCGCTCGCCCGCCTCTGCGGCCAGCTTGCCGGCCGCCTCGTCGGCCAGACCGGCCTGGCGCCGCTGCTGGCAGGCCTGCTCGAGGTGGTAACCGATGAGCTCCTCCAGCTCCGCTCCGGGCTGCCGTTCCAGCCACCGCGCGCACCGTTCGTGCAGTGCGGAGCGGACCTCCCGGGTGATGCTGCGGTAGGCGGCAAGCTGGATCAGCACGTGTCGGAAGCCGAACCGGCCGCTGGAGCCGCGTACCAGCTTCTTCGCCACGAGGCTGCGTAGGTGCCGCTCGACGAACGGACGCGCCTCGTCGGGGACGAGGGACGTCAACCCGGTCACCGAGAAGTCCACACCGATCACCGAAGCGCACCTCAGCAGGTCGCGCTCGGCGGGGCCCAGCCGGTCCAGGCGAGCCGCGAGCAGCGCCTGGACCGACGGTGGGACCCGTAGCTCCGTCTCGTCGTCGGTCGCCGCCAGCAGCTGCTCCAGGAACAGCGGGTTGCCCTCGGCGGCCTCGACGACCCGCGTCACCAGCTCGTCCTGGACGACCCGGTCCCCAAGCCTGGACTGGACGAGCCGCTCGCTGTCCGATCGGCTCAGCGGCTCGAGGACGAGTGGCGCAGCGGTGCTCCGCGTGTCGAGAAGCTCGGGACGCGCCAAGCAGACAACCAGCACGGGCGCCCGAACGGCCGCGGCGAGGTAGTCGATGAGGTCGAGGAACGTGGCTTGTGCCCAATGCGCATCGTCCACGACGACCACGAGCGGCTGCTCGCCGGCCAGCACCTCGAACAGCCGGCGCACTGCTGGAAACAGCTCGCGGCCGGTACCGGCCTCCTCGCCGAGGCCGATCAAGCCGGCGACCTGAGCAGCGATCCGCTCCCCGTCCTCCTCCCCACCGAACAGGTCGGCGATGCCGTCCCGCTCGCGTGTGACCTGGAGTACGACCTCCCGCAATGGCCAGAACGTGATGCCCTCGCCGTAGGCAGGGCAACGGCCGGTCAGCACCCGGGCCTGCGCACCCACCGTCGCAGCGAACTCCGCGGCCAGCCGCGACTTGCCCACACCCGGCTCGCCGACGACGGTGAACCGGTGCGCTCGGCCCTCGCGCACCGTGCGCTGGAACGCCGCCCGCAGCTGACCCATCTCCTCGGCCCTGCCCACCGCCGGCTCGTCGCCGGCAACGGAGCGGGCTGGCACGCCCGGGACCAGGCAGATCAGCCGCCACACGTCCGCGGGTCGACCACGCCGGTCCACGACCCGGGCGGCCACCGGCTCGACCCGTGCGGCCTCCCCGAGCAGCCGCCTGGTCGTTCCGCCGACAAGGACCTCGCCCTCCTCCGCGGCCTGCTGAAGGCGCGCCGCCATGGTGACGGCGCTCCCGGACATCCCGGTCTCCGGGTCGCCCACAACCACCGCACCGGTGTTGACGCCCACCCGGACCGCGAGCCCGGCTTCGAGCGTCGCCTCGTGCGCATCACGCATCTCGGCAGCTGCCCGCACGGCCCGCAACGCGTCGTCCTCGTGGGCGGTGGGGGCGCCGAAGACGGCCACCACCACGCCGCCGACCAGACCTTGGACCGCGCCGCCGTGCTGGTCGACGATGCGCCGCGCGGCGTCGAACGACCGGGTGACCATTCGACGCACAACCTCCGGGTCGGCGGCGTCGTCGTCCGCCTGGCCCGACTCGGCCAGCTCAGCGAACACCACCGTCACGATCCGCCGTCCCGGCGGAAGCCACGCCTTATCCGCGATCTCGGTCTCGGGCAACGGCTGGGTGTCCAGCGAGGGGTCCTGGTGAAGGATTGCCTTCTCCAGGTCGACCAGCGCCGGGCCCGGCTCGATGCCGAGCTCCTCGATCAGGATGCGGCGGCCGTTCTGGTAAGCCTGAAGTGCGTCGGCCTGACGGCCGGCACGATACAGCGCCAGCATCAGCTGCCCGTGTAGCCGCTCACGGTACGGGTGCTGCGCGACCAGTCCTTCCAGCTCCCCGATCAGCTTCCGGTGCAGGCCAAGCGCCATGTCGGCGTCCACCCGCTCCTCGACCGCCGTGAGCCGCATCTCCTCCAGCGAGGCGATCTCGGCCTGTGCGAACGGTTCGTAAGTGAAGTCAGCCAGCGCCGGACCACGCCACAGGCCCAACGCCGCACGAAGCAGTGCCGCCTGATCCTTCGGCGGTGCGCCCCGCGCGTCGTCCAGCAATCGGCGGAACCGGCCTGCATCGATCTGTTCCGGTTCCGCGGCGAGCAGGTACCCGGGCGGCCGGGTCTGCAGCAGTGCAGCATTCTCCCCGTGGTGCCGCCTGGGCTCCAACCGCCTCCGGAGGGTGGAGACGAGTCCGTGCAAGGCCGTCATCGCCGTTGGGGGCGGCATGCCGTTCCACAGCTCATCCACCAAACGCTCTGCCGGGACGACTTGACCGGCGTGGAGGATCAGCAGTGCGAGCAGCCCCCGGCCCCGCCCGCGTGGCAAGTCCACCGGCCCTTGGGCGTCCACCACCTCCAGTGGTCCGAGGATGCGGAACTCCACGAGTCCCTCCAATCCGGCACCCCACCCGACCATAGCGCCCGGCGCCGGTAGCCGTCCGTTAGCGGCGACGCAAAGAATGCCCTCAGTAGTCGAGAGAGGAGACCGCCATGGCCGAGCCGTTCATCTTCGTCAACACGTACACGATCAAGCCCGGGAAGGCGGACGGGTACTGGAAGAAGTTCCGGCAGGTAGCCGACCTCGTACAGGCCAAGGAGCCGCGGATGCTGTACTTCGGTGGCCATGCGAACGAGGACGGATCGACGGCCACCACCGTCCAGGTTCACGCCGACGCGGACAACATGCTCTTCCATTTGGAGCTGGTTGGAGAGCACATCAGGCAGGCCGCTGAAGACCTGGACTTCTCCACGATGTCGGTGCAGATCTACGGGTCGCCCACCGAGGCCGTCATGGAGCATATCCGCGAGCTGGCGGGGTTCGGCATCCGCGTGAGCGTCAACCCGGCCGTCACCGCGTTCCACCGGTTCACGGAGTCCGAGTAACCACCTCGCCGAACGCCCACGCCTGGTGCGGCGGACGCACCGGGCCGATCGAGGGGAGCGCTCGGTCGGGTGCGGTGTCAGCCGAGGCGGATGGACTCACCGTCCACGGTGATGGGAACTTCGGGCAGTGCGTTCTGGTCGTCCGGCGTGAGACCGGTCGCGGCCCGGACGACGGAGCCGTCCTCGATCGAGAACCTGCTGCCGTGGCAGGGGCAGTTGATGGTGCCATCGCTGATGGAGTCGACAGTGCACCCCTGGTGGGTGCAGATCGACGAGAACCCCTTGAACTCC
>JBMCTR010000138.1:0-5475 GCA_048622955.1 Actinomycetota bacterium | reverse complement strand
TCGCGCGGTGGCGACACGGCGCGCCTGGCAGTCCAGCCGCCACGGCGAGCCCAAGCGCTGGCGGGACGCCACCTTCACCGCGAGCACTTGGGCCTGGCTCACCGCCGATGAGATGGCCGAGTTCCGGGAGCAACTGAACGCGCTCGTGGACCGCATGCTCTTCCCGACGTTGGAACGGATCGACCCAGCCAAGCGGCCTCCCGGCTGCCGCCCCGCACAGCTTGTCGCCTGGCTCGTCCCCACGGGCGAGGAGACGCAGCCCGACCGGGCGACCGTGGAAGCCGCCCCCGACGACGGAGAGAGCCCATGACCGACAGCGCCCCCACGCTCGACATCCGGCGTCTGACCAAGGACTACCGCAACGGGGTCCGAGCCAACGACGACATCACGTTCGAGGTCGCCGCCGGAGAGGTGTTCGGGTTGCTCGGGCACAACGGCGCCGGGAAGACAACCCTGCTCAACCAGGTCGTGGGCATCGCCAAGCCCACCCAGGGCAGCATCCGGATCGAGGGCGCGGACGCCGTGGCCGACCCCGCCATGGCGCGCCGGGCCTGCTCGATGCAACCACAGTCCCAGGCCCCTCTCGACGGGGTGACTCCGCGGGAGGCGATCGAGCTCATGGCCCGGGTCCGTGGCGCGACCAGACAGCGCGCGCGGCGCCGGACGTCGGAGCTGATCGAGGCGCTCGACATCGGTAGCTGGGCAGCCACCAGGGGTGAGCGGCTGTCCGGCGGGGTGCGGCGGCTTACCGCGTTCGCCATGGCTGCAGCCGAGCCGGGCAGGCTGGTGATGTTCGACGAGCCCACCAACGACGTCGACCCGGTGCGCCGGCGGCTGCTGTGGGCGAATGTCCGGGCGCTCGCCGAGGACGGCTGTGCCGTGGTCCTCGTCACCCACAACGTCGTCGAAGCCGAGCGTGCGGTGGACCGGCTGGTGATCCTCGACCAGGGCCGGGTCGTCGCGCACGGCACTCCGGCCGAGTTGCGCGGGGGCCGCGGCGACGAGCTGCGGCTGGAGGCGGTCGCACCGAGCAGTGCGGCCGCCAGGGAGCTGGCGGCCGAGTTCGACGCCGGCAGCGAGCCTGCCGTGGTCGTGGGCCGGCGGATGCTGGCACCGATCGGACCCGACGACTCGTCCGCTGCGTTCGACTGGGTCCGGCGGGAGCAACGCGCCGGGCGGATCGAGGAGTTCTCGTTCAACCCGGTCAGCCTGGAGGACACCTACGTTCGGCTGGTCGGGCAGGAAGATCACCCCGGGGAGGACCATGATGCGCCACTGGTTGCGTAGCTTCGCGCTGCTGTTGAGGTGGAACCTGCTCCGGGTCCGGACGGACCTTCCCGTCTTCATCGTGATCCAGACGCTGATCTCCGCGGGCATCGTCGTCGGGTTCTCGCTGCTGATCCCGCAGATCGACACTGAGAGCGCGGTGTACCTCACGACCGGCGCGATGACGGTCGCACTGATCACCGTCGGCATGGTGGTCGCTCCGCAGATCGTGGCGCAGCGCAAGGAGCAGGGCCTGCTCGACTACCAGCGTTCCATGCCGGTGCCGCGGCTCGCGATGCTCGCCGCCGATGCCGCGATCTGGGTCACGTCCGCCCTCCCCGGCCTCGCCGTCACACTGGGCGTGGCGATCCTCCGCTTCGACCTCGACGTCTCGGTCAGCCCGTGGGTCGTCCCGGCGATCCTGCTCGTGAGCACCGGCTCGGCGGCGATCGGCTACGGGATCGCGTACACCGTCAAGCCGGTGCTGGTCGGGCTGATCACGAACCTGGTCATCGTCGTCTCGCTGATGTTCGCACCGGTCAACTACCCCGCCGAGCGGCTCCCCGGGTGGGCGCAGGCCGCGCACGAGTGGCTGCCGTTCCAGTACATGGCACAGGCTGTCCGCGAGACCGTGGACGCGGCGCCGGGCGGCGTGCCGGTGCTGCCGTTCCTCGTCCTGGCCGCGTGGGCGGCCGCAGGTCTCGCCGTGACATCCCGCGTCATGACGCGGCGCGCGTGATCCGGGCCGGTGCGGGGCAGCCGCCGGTCGGCACGCTGCATTCGGGCATGCCGGTGGGCAACAATGGATGGTCCGCCACCCAACCCGGAGGATCCGTGACCGACGGCCCGCTGATAGTCCAGAGCGACAAGACGCTGCTGCTCGAAGTCGACCACGAGCACGCCCCTGACTGCCGGCGCGCGATCGCGCCGTTCGCCGAACTGGAGCGCGCGCCGGAGCACGTCCACACCTACCGGCTCACGCCGCTGGGGCTCTGGAACGCCCGCGCCGCCGGCCATGACGCGGAGCAGGTCGTCGACACGCTGCTGACGTACTCCCGCTACCCCGTGCCGCATGCGCTGCTCGTGGACATCGCCGAGACCATGGCGCGGTACGGCCGGCTCACGCTGGAGGCCCACCCCACCCACGGCCTGGTGCTGCACTCCACGGACCGGGCCGTCCTCGAGGAGGTGCTGCGGTCCAAGCGCACCGCGCCGATGCTCGGCGCCCGCGTGGACGACGACACCGTCGCCGTCCACCCGAGCGAGCGGGGCACCCTGAAGCAGGCGCTGATCAAGCTCGGCTGGCCGGCCGAGGACCTGGCCGGCTACGTGGACGGCGAGGCCCATGCCCTGGGACTGGTCGAGGACGGTTGGTCGCTGCGGCAGTACCAGGTGGAGGCTGCAGACGGGTACTGGCACGGCGGCTCCGGCGTGGTCGTGCTGCCCTGCGGGGCCGGCAAGACGCTCGTCGGCATGGCCGTCATGGCACGCGCGCAGGCGACGACGCTGATCCTGGTCACCAACACGGTCGCGGCCCGGCAGTGGAAGGACGAGCTGGTGGCCCGCACCACGCTCACCGAGGACGAGATCGGCGAGTACTCCGGGGCACGCAAGGAGATCCGCCCGGTCACCATCGCGACCTACCAGGTGATGACCGCCAAGCGGAAGGGCGCCTACACGCACCTCGACCTGTTCAACGCCCGCGACTGGGGGCTGATCATCTACGACGAGGTGCACCTGCTGCCGGCGCCGATCTTCCGGATGACGGCCGACCTGCAGGCCAGACGCCGGCTCGGGCTCACCGCCACCCTGGTGCGCGAGGACGGCAGGGAGAACGACGTGTTCACCCTGATCGGCCCTAAGCGCTACGACGCCCCGTGGCGGGAGCTCGAGAACGCCGGCTGGATCGCCCCCGCCGACTGCGTCGAGGTGCGGGTGACGCTGACCGAGGCCGAGCGCCTGTCCTACGCCACCGCGGAACCGGACGAGCGGTACCGGCTCGCGTCCTGCACGGCCAGCAAGAGCCGGGTCATCCGCCGTCTGGTGGAGCAGCACGACGGCGACCAGACGCTCGTGATCGGGCAGTACATCGACCAGCTAGAGGAGTTGGCCGGCGAGCTGGACGCGCCGATCATCACCGGCGACACCACCGTCCGCGAGCGGCAGCGGCTGTTCGAGGCGTTCCGGTCGGGTGAGATCAAGCTGCTCGTCGTCAGCAAGGTGGCCAACTTCTCGATCGACCTGCCCGAGGCCACCGTGGCCGTCCAGGTGTCGGGGACGTTCGGCTCGCGGCAGGAGGAGGCGCAGCGGCTCGGCCGGATCCTGCGGCCGAAGGCCGGCCGCAGGACGGCCAGGTTCTACGCCGTGGTGGCACGCGACACCGTCGACCAGGAGTACGCGCAGCACCGGCAGCGCTTCCTGGCCGAGCAGGGCTACGCCTACCGGATCATCGACGCGGAGGACGTGCTCGACACCCGCTGAGGTTGATGCCAATCCACAAGGTCGGACGTTGTGGATTGGCACACGATCTTGGAGCGTTGATCTCTGCCGCGTCTACGGCAGGTAACGATCTCTCAAAGTACGTGGCGACGGCTGCTCCGGGTAGGCAGGATGGCATTGAGCTCCCGGCGGTCGGGACGGTGCCGCCCACCGGTCCACCGGGTATGTCTTCCCTTGTCTGTCGCACGACCGCCGCATTGACCATTGAGGAGAACTCTGACGGCCGAGCCGGCTACACGCACACGCCCGGTTCCCGCAGCACCCCCTGCGGCCGGGCGCACCAGCATGCGGTTTCCGATGCCGGTGCTGTCCATCATGTCGCTGGCCGTGGTCGTGCTGATCTTCATGGATCTGTCCTTCGGCGGGTTGATGATCGAAGTCGACCTGCTCGTCAACCGGCTCGCGGGGCCGTTCGTCAGCCCCTACGACTACCCGGTGGCGGACTGGCTGGACAGGCTCGGCCAGGCGACGATCGCCGGCATCCCACTGCTGGTGGTCTCGGTCCTCGTGGCCCGCAGGCTGGGTTCGGTCCGGCCGTTCGTGCTCGCCTGGGGCAGTTGGGCGGTCATGTACGGCTTCGTCGGTCTGGTCAAGCTCGTGACCTTGCGGGAGAGCCCTCGAACGGGCGGACCGGCCATGTTCGAGAGCGGCACGCTGTTCCCGTCCGGGCACACGTCCAACGTCGTGTTCATGTTCGGCCTGACGACCGTGCTCCTCATCCGCTATGTCGGAGTCACGAGGTGGCAGCGCACCATGCTGACCGCCACCGTCCCGCTCGCCTTCCTGTTCATGAGCGCGGTCTCCATCTACCGGCACACGCACTGGCTCACCGACATCGTCGTGGGCGGTCTCATCGGCGTGATCGCCCTCGAGTTGTGCGTCCGTTGTGACACGTGCTGGCCGACGGTCCGGCGGCGGCTGCAGCGCATGTCGGGACGGCACCACGCCGTGACCGAGCGATCCGTGCAACGGTTGCGCAACGTGATCCTCGCGCATCCGGTGCCGAACGGATCGGCCGTCCCGGACGGTGCGCTCACCGAAAGTCGTCCGCCCCGCTACCCTTACCGAGCAACTGCTCCTCGCGCATCGAGTCCAGCACCGACCACGCACGCGACGGCAGCCGGGGCGACCTCTGCGCCCACTCCGGAACCGCCACGTCCGGACGGCGATCGAGCCTCCGGGCGGTCCCGAAGAGGATGATCGCGATCACCACGAGCACAGCCGCGATCACGAAGTTCAAAGCTGCGGCACCGAGCCACCCTGCGACCGCCACGAGCACCCCGTTGACGGCGACCAGGACAGCCAACCTTCGAGTACGTCGCATGGGCCCCCCGTCCCCACACGGCATCGTAGAGGCTTACCGGCCATGATGCAGGGCGAGCGTGCTCAGCACGTGGACACCACCAGGTCGGCGTGGTTCCTGCCGGGTGCGACCAGCGCCGTGTTGCGCTCGTCCGACCCGTTCACCCAGGCTCTGGCGCGTTCCGGCGGCTTGCCGTAGGCCTCGTGCCGGGCGACGAGCCGGGCGCGTCGTACCTCGTCCGGGCACTCGGCCCACCAGCACTCGTCCAGCAGTGGACGAACGCGCGGCCAGTACAGCAGGTAGTTGCCCTCCGTCACGACGAGCGGCACCTCCGCAGGGACGGCGATCGCCCCGGCGATCGGCTCCTCCAGGTCGCGCCGGAACTCCGGCACCCAGACCACCCGCTC
>JBMCTR010000137.1:0-5498 GCA_048622955.1 Actinomycetota bacterium | reverse complement strand
GTGATCTCGACCGGGTCGCCCCTCGGGGAGCCGTCCACGGTGAGCCGCACCGACACCGACCCGGCGGCCACCGCCTCGGACAGGTGCACCACGACACAGCCGACGCTGGCCGCCTCGCAGACCGGCACGACGGTGCGGCGGCCGTCCAGCAGGGTCAACGTCTCGCCGTCGGCCCCGGCGGCCAGGGCGTCGGCGATCCACGGGCCGACCGCGCCCGACCCGGCGTCGGAGGACACCTGGTCGGGGGCGATGCCGATCTCGTGCCACTCGACCTCGTCGGTGGCGTAGGTGATGCCGGTGGCCGTGTCGTGCCACTGGGTGCCGTACGGCAGCTGGTCCGCGTCCGGCCGGTCGGCCACCGCCCCGAACAGGGTCGCGATCGCACGCCAGGACGACACGTCAGGCCACCACGAACACGATCGCCGAGGCGCCGGAGTGCGCCGACGGGGAGCCGCCGGTCACGTCCACCGACCGGTCGTCCTGCGGGCTGTCGGCCCGCTGCGCCCGCTGCTGGGTGTTCCAGCCGACGTCGCCGAAGCCCTCCGACTCGAAGCCCCAGGTGTCCCAGCCGTTGACCGCGACCGACGAGTCGTCCGGCCGGGTCGCCGTCTGCGTGGGGTCGACGTCGCTGCAGGTGACGACGGACACGAGCCCGCCGGTGCCCGAGGCGTCCAGCGTGGTCGACCACGGGGCGGACGGGGTGGCCGCCTGGTTGTCCACCGTGGTGACGCCGGTGGGGCCGCGGAAGACCATGTCGACGACGGCCACGCGGCCCGACGCGCTGGCGCCGCTGCTCTTGGTCCACTGGTTCTGCCCCTGGAACAGCGACCCGGAGTCCACGTCCGCCTGGGTCAGCACCTTCCACAGCAGGTAGGACACGACCTGCCCGCCCGTGTCGGGCACCGACTCGACCACCGGGGTGTCCACCAGCTGCCAGTCGCCGTTCGGGATGAAGCTGTCCCAGGCGAGGCTGCCGTCGTCGCTGGAGGTGAGGATGTGTACGTGGCTGACCGCCAGGTCGCCGGCCTGCACCGGGTCGCCGCCGATCAGGTCGGTCTCGTGGAAGTATCCGGCGTCGGTGAACTCGGTGTCCGTGGTCGACGTGGAGAACAGGTACTGCTCGAAGAACGGCTCGAAGTCGATCTCGACGGTGACCCGCAGCGGCTCCTTGGTCGCCAACTCCACGGTGCCCTGCACGTCCGGCTCGGCGTCCGCGTGGTCGACGATGATGGACAGCCGGTCGCCCTTGGACGCGACGAACTCCTCCGCCAGGCAGAACGTCTTGCCCAGGTTGCGGCCGGTCTGCCCGCCCGCGCGGATCGGCGACAGGCCGGGGATGCCGGTGCCGTTGAGCCGCAGGTGCACGTCGCCGCCGCCGGTGAACGGCGGCTCCCCGTCGTGCGCGATCCACGACAGGTCGCCCTCGATGCCGTACACGGCGGTGTGCGGCAGCTCGATCTCCGCGCCGGGCAGCGCGGCCTGCCGGAACCCGGTCTGCGCCACCGCCGAGGCGAACACGATCGGCTCGCCCGGCCCGTGGTGCTCCTGGTCGACGGTCAGCCGGATCAGCTCCCCGATCGGCGACGACCCGACCAGCGACTCCCCGCCGGTGTCCGGCGGGGACACCGCCCCGGACGGGTACGGCGCCCGCATGGCGCCGCCCAGCGACGTGGGGAAGGTCTCGGCCTGCCAGCGGCGCTGCTGCCGTCGGCGGCGGGCCTGCCGGATCAGCCCGCCGACCGGCTCGACGTCGTCCATGCGGCTCACGGGGTCAGCTCACCTCCCGCAGCAGCACCGTCCAGACCGGGTCGCCCTCGCCGTCCATCTGCATCTGGATGCCGGTGACGCGGAACGGCTGCCCCGTCCCGGCGAACCCGGGCACGGTGATCACGTCGCCGAGGCCGAAGTCGGTGTACGGCTCGAGCCCGGCCGGGCCGTGGGTGGACAGGGCCGCGTCCTCGGCCTCGCGGCCCATCTGGGAGAACACCGACGTGGCGAACCCGCCCAGGCCCTCGATGGTCTCCGCCGCGCCCATGGTCACGCCGAGGCGCCGGTCGGGCCCGGAGATGCCCGCGTCAACGGCGGACGAGAAACCGGACGCGGTCTCGATCAGCAGCCGGTTGGCCCGCTTGCGCGACCGCCCGGCGGCGTGCTGCAGGATGCCGCCGCCGTACTCGGCGTCGTCGCCCTCGCCCGGCTCGGTGAACACCACGGTGGCCGACCGGTCGGTGCCCCGGTCCTGCCACACCGACAAGGTCAGCGTGTCCGGGTCGACGTGGAAGGTGCCGTCGAACAGGTCGGCCACCTGGTGTGTCACGTCCAGCATCCCCGTGCCGATCTTCACGCCCCACACGTACTCCCCCGACCAGGGCACACCGTCGGAGTCCTCCGTCTCGGTGAAGTCCCACGACAGGCCGTCCAGGTCGCCCTGGTCGTCGCCCTCCTCCAGCAGGCAGATCAGGATCGCCCCGGGCGTGATGCCCGGCTCCGGGTCGCCCACCCCGGTGTCGGTCACCAGCCAGTCGTCGTCGGTGCGCACCACCACCTGGCCGAGCTCCCACGACCCGTCCTGCCCCTGGCTGGCGGTGGCCAGCGTGGCCATCAGCCAGCCCACGTTGTCCTCGTCGGTGGCCTTGGTCACCTTGGCGGTGATGCAGTGCTCGCCCTGCGGCAGCCGCAGCGACTCGGTGCCCATGTCCCGCGACGACCGCTGCCGGTAGATGCGCGACCCGTCGATGTACACGTCGGCCTGCTCGTTCGCCGACACGAACAGCACCAGGTCCAGGTCCTGCGTGGTGGTGAACTCGCGCTGGAAGTAGGCGACCGCCTGATCCGACCGGTAGACCCCGGCCTGCGCGGTCTGCTCGCGCTGCACGTCGTAGGTCTGACCCACCTGCGGCAGCGGCGGCGGCGGGTGGTTGAGCTGCAGATGCCCCACCGTCATCAACGGCTGGGTCTTGTTCGCGAACGACGCGCCGTCGAACTCGACCAGGTACGGGTCGCTGTCGATGCCGGAGCCGGTCACGGCCACCGAGTCCACGTTCGACAGCGCCTCCATCGCCGACTCGACCTGCGCGGCCGACCAGGGCGAGCCGATGTCGGCGGTGGTCTGCCCGTCGAACGTGATCGTGAACACGCCGTCGAGGATCTCCTCGCCCAGCGTCAGCGACTGGATCTCGTTGCGGCCGGCCTGCACCTCGGTCGGCGCCTCGAACCAGATCCGCTCCGCAGTACCGTCGGGCCAGCGTTGCGGCTCGTTGCGGGAGAACGGCGAGTCCGGGTCGTTCTGCCGCCCGTAGGAGTGGATCGACCCGGCGAACCTGGTCGCGTGGTCGAAGCAGCAGCAGTCCATCCAGCCGAAGTGGCGGATGTCGCCGGTGAACCCGCCGACCTCGCCGCAGGCCGGCCACACCACAGACCCGCCGGCCTCCGAGGTGCCGAACAGCACGCCCACGGTCTCCCCGGTGATCGTGTCGACCTGCCCGGCGTGCCCCCCGGTGGTGGACCGTTCCCGGTCGTTGTGGGCGATCTCGATGGCGGCCCGGGTCTGCCCGTCCACGCGGAACCGGGCGATCCGCTCCGGTATCAGCGCGGCCGCGTCCGGGTGGTCGGTGGGCACCCGCAGCTCCCCGGAGCCGCCGTCGGAGGCGTCGCGCAGGCTGTCGGTGAACCGGGCGGCCAGCAGCCCGGACTCGGACGCGTCGCCGACGCCGAGCACGGCATGCTCGGTGCCGTCCCGGTCGACGACCTGCACGGTGACCCGTTCGCTCACGACGACCCGGCCTCGCTCAGCCCGAGCGGCAGCGACACCCGCCACACCGCCCGGGCCATGCCCTCCACCTCGCCGCGGCTCCACTGGAACCCCTCGCAGTGCAGCGGCCCCTCCAGCACGGCCCCGTCGGCGACGATCAGCGACAGGGTGAACGTGGCCGGGGAGGCCGGGGGTGTGACCGCGGCGGCGATGAACGCCCGGCGGTTGATCTCCAGCCCGGCCATCACGTCCAGCGGGAAGTGGGTGACCCCGTCGTGGTCGACGTTGCCGTCGAAGGCCATCTGGATCGACGCGTCGAGCCGGTCCCGGTAGCGGTCGCGGGCCAGCACCCCGTCCGCGCCGGGGATGAGCAGGTCGTCGCCGCGGATCGCCTCGTGCAGCAGCTGGTCGATGTTGTAGGCGCACCAGGCGCCGGTCATCAGCTCGATGTCCTCGGCGCCGCCGGACAGGGTGGCCTCGTCGACCACGGTCCCGGCGCCGCAGTCCAGCCGGGAGTCGTCGCAGGCGATGAGGGTCACGGCGCACCGGCCCCGGCGAGTGCGGTGGCCCTGCCGGTGGTCAGGTACACCTGATCGGTGATCTCGGTGACCACGGCCCGGCCGGCCGCCCGCGGCTCGGGCGCCACGACGGTGATCGACCCGATGTCCACCCCGGCGGCGCCGGCGGCGCTGACCGCAGTGCCGGCGGCCCCGCCGGGGACAGTCCCGGCGCCGAGCCGCAGTCCCGGGTCCGCGTCCTGCCCGGCGCGCAGCGCGTCGTCCACGACCCGCTGCGCGGCGGCGATCACCTCGCCCTCGGCGGACAGCATGCCCTCCGCGATGCCCTGGCTGAACGGCACGCCGATCTTCTCCGCGGGCACCCGCGCCGGGGAGAACACACCGCCAGCCTCCCGCGCGGCCTGCACCGCCTCGTTGACGCTGTTGGCCGCGGCGGCCCGGATCGTCGCCAGCGACGTGGAGAACTCCATCCCGGACGCGATGCCAGCGACGAAGTCGGCGCCGATGTCGCCCACCCCGGCAGTCGCCTCGTCCGCCGCGGCCTCGGCGGCGCCGATCACCTGGCTCGCCGCGACCGACACCTCCTCCTGCTTCGACGCGATCCCGGTGATCAGCCCGTCCATGCCGCGTTCGCCGACACCCCGCGCCGGGTCCGCCAGATCAGTGCCCGTGATCTCCGAGACGACGTCGGTCTGGAACACCTGACGCACCCCGGGCGGGGCCTCCTCCAGCGCCTCCAGCAGCGCCTGCACCCCCTCCTCGCCGATCTCGGTGCCCTCGGTGGCGAACAGGGCCGCCGTGTCACGCAGCTCCCCGTCCATCAGCTCACGCTGCCGGGCCAGCGTGTCCTCCAGGTCCCGCGCCGCCTGCTCGTCGTCCAGCCCGTCCACCAGGGCCGCCGCCACCGCCGGGCCCTCCTGCGCGGCCAGCGCGGCCATCTCGCCGAAGCCCTCGCCGAGCAGGGTCTCCAGGTTGTCGAGGAAGCTCTCCGCGTCGTCCACGACCCGCTCGGTCTCGTCGAGGATCGACTGCAGCGTCAGCTCCTCGCCCTCCTCCTCCGCCTTGGACATGGCGGAGGCCACCGCCTCGGACACCCGCGGCATCGACGACTCGATGGTGGCGGCCATCTGCTCGAAGGTGCCCGCCACCTCGGGGACGACCTCCTGCAGGTCTTCCATCTCCACGCCGAGCCGGTTCGCCGCGGCCTGCATGTCGGCCTCGGCCTCCTC
>JBMCTR010000136.1:0-5506 GCA_048622955.1 Actinomycetota bacterium | reverse complement strand
TCGATGCGCCCGCGCGTGAAGGCGCCCTCCGGGAAGGTCGCCGCGGGATTCTCGAAGGCGTGCAGCACCGCACCGCCGCCGATGTCGATCGCGCCGTGCCGCCAGTTGGGCTCAACTCGGGACCGCCACGCGTAGCGCAACTCCGCGCCGAAGGCGTCCCGGTAGGCCGCCCGAGGTCGCGGGTCACCGTGCCCACGTGGTTGAAACCGCTGGTGACCGCCATGGCCCTCACCTCTTGACCAACTTCGATGCAGTTAAGCTGTATCGAATACTCTGATACTGTACCGATATGGCTTCCCCTGTCAAGTCCCGGCGTCCATACAACTCGGCCAAGCGGCGCGAGCAGGCTGAAGCGACGCGCCAGGAGATCCTCACCGCGGCCCGGCGGCTGTTCACCGAGCGCGGCTACGCGCGCACCACGATCGACGCGATCGCGGCCGAGGCCGGCGTGGCGCCCGAGACCACCTACGCGGCCTTCAAGAGCAAGCGGGCGATCCTGCGGCGGCTGCTCGACATCGCGGCGGTCGGCGACGAGCAGCCGATCCCGATGCGGGAGCGCCCCTGGGTGCGGGCTCTCCAGGAGGAACCCGACCCGGTGAGCCGCGTCCGGCTCTTCGCCCACGAGGGGCGCATGATCATGGAGCGTTCCACCGACCTGCTGATGGTGCTGCGCGAGGCCGCCGGCTCGGACCCCCGCCTGGCCGCCGACTGGGCGGAGGCCAACGACCTGATGCACCAGGACCACGCCATGTTCACCCGTGCCCTCGCGGGTGACGGCGGTCTCCGGGAAGACGTCACTGTCGAGGCGGCCACCGACATCGTCTGGACGATCGCCAGCCCCGAGGTCTACCAGCGCCTGGTCCGGTGGCGCGGCTGGACGCCCGAGCGGTACGAAGCGTGGGCCGCTGACACCCTGCAGCGGACGCTCCTGCGGGCCGGTTAGGCCGCTGGACGAACTAGGGTGCTGCCATGGCCAGCCCCTGGATGGACGACGCGGTCGACGAGTACCTCACCGGCCTCGCCACAGTGGAGCACGGCGACGAGGTCCTCCTTGAGATGGAGGCCAAGGCGGACGAGCACGGCTTCCCCATCGTGGGCCGCGCCGTCGGCCGCTTCCTCGAACTGGCCGCCCGCTCGATAGGAGCGCGACGCGTCATGGAGCTCGGCTCCGGCTACGGCTACTCGGCCTACTGGTTCGCCCGTGCGGTCGGGCCGGGAGGCGAGGTGGTGTGCACGGACGGCGACCCCGCCAACGCAGAGCGTGCCGAGGACTACCTCCGCAGGGCCGGGCTGTGGGACAGGGTGCGCTACCGGGTGAGCGACGCGCTCGAGGGCTTCGGCGCCGAGGACGGCGAGTTCGACGTCGTCTACTGCGACGTGGACAAGCTCGGCTACCCCGACTGCTGGCGCGTCGCCCGCGAGCGCATCCGGGTGGGCGGTCTCTGGCTGTGCGACAACGTCATCTGGGACGGCCACGTCGCCACCGGCACGGATCGCGAGGGACTGCCCGGGCAGACCGCGGCGATCCGCGAGCACAACGACCTGGTCGCCGAGGACGAGCGATATGTCGGCAGCATCGTGCCGATCCGCGACGGCGTCATGACGGCCCTGCGGGTGTCCTGAGCCGTGGCCACCGACGCCATGCCCCTCGGGGTGGGCCAGCTGCTCCGCAAGTGGCGCGAGCGGCGGCGGATCAGCCAGCTCGACCTCGCGATCTCCGCGGACGTCTCCGCGCGCCACGTGAGCTTCATCGAGACCGGCCGCTCGCGGCCCAGCGCGGCCATGATCCTCCGGCTGGCCGAGGAGCTCGACATCCCGGTGCGGGAGCGCAACGCCCTGCTCGTCGCGGCCGGTCATGCCCCCGCCTACCCCGAGTCGTCGCTCGACGAGCCGGCGCTCGCGCCACTGCGGGGCGCCATCAACCAGTTGCTGCGCGGCTACGAGCCGTTCCCGGCCCTCGTCTTCGACGCGGGCTACGACGTCGTCGCCGCCAACCAGGCGGTGTCCATCATGCTGGACGGCGTCGCGGACCATCTGCTGGAGCCACCCATGAACGCCATGCGCCTGGCACTGCACCCGGACGGGCTCGCCCCGCGGATCACGAACCTCCTGCAGGTTCGCGAGCACCTGCTGCACCGCATCTCGCGCCACCTCGACACCTGGCAGTCCGACCGGCTGCGGGCGCTGTACGACGAGGTAAGCGCCTACCCCGTCCGTGCCGGCGAGCAGACCTCCGGGCAGGAGACGGCGTTCGCACTCCCGATACGCCTGCTCCGCGGCGACATTGAGCTCTCGCTGATCAGCGCCGTGGCCACGTTCAACACGCCGCTGGACGTGACAGTCTCCGAGTTGGCGATCGAGACATTCCTGCCGGCCGACCCGGAGACCGCCAAGCTGCTGCACCAGTCATGACCCCTGGTGCCAATCAACATTGGACGTTGTGGATTGGCACCACAGGTCAGCCGGAGCCGCGCAACCGCCGCAGCCCGACGGCCTGCAGCGCGGCGAACCCGGCGACGACTGCCGCCTGGGCCGGGATCCACACCGCGCCCGCGGTCGTGAGGTCCAGCGCTCCGGACGCCAGGACGGCGAGGCTGGCGACGACCCAGCCGGAGTTGGCGACGATCACCGCCTGCACGGCTGAGGGCGCCGGGGACTGGCGGGTCGCCAGGTAGCCCACCGCGATGCCGTAGGCCACGAGGAACGCCCCGAGGCCGACGAGCAGGCCGGACGGCACGCCCAGCAGGCGCTCGACCGGACCGGCGGCGACCAGGTAGATCACTCCGTTGCCGGCGGTGACCACGGCGTCGGCCCCGAGGACGCGTCGTAGCAGGGTCAGCGGTCGCGTGCGTTCGATGGAGGTAGTCATGCCCACGACGATGCCGCGTCCACGTCATGGCGTCGATTACCTCTGGGGTAAGCGGCTGATGCCAATCCACAACGTCGGACGCTGTGGATTGGCATACAACTACGGGGTGGTGCCGCCGATGCCGAGCATCTCGTCGACGGTGCACACCTTCAGCCGCGGACGCCCGAGCCGCGCGCCCTCGCTGATCTCGTAGTCGTCCAGCTTCAGCCACTGGTCCCAGCGGAAGTAGCGCACGCCCTTGCCGTCGAGCGTCGCGAGCACCGCGTCCGGGTCGGGCTGCTCCGGCGCCGGCAACTCGGCCGCGTCCCCCAGCAGCGTGCGCACCGTCTCCGCCGCGTCGCTCTTGTTGGTCCCGATGACCCCGGTCGGGCCGCGCTTGATCCAGCCGGCGACGTAGACGCCCGGATGGTCGGCCCCGTCCACGCGCCCCGCCGTGTTGGGCACGGTGTAGCTGTCCTCGTCGAACGGCACTCCGGCGAGCGGCCGTCCCGCATACCCGATCGCCCGGAACACCGCCTGGGCGGACAGGTCCTCGGTGGTCCCGGTCCCGACGAGCCGTCCGTCCTCGTTCAGCGTCGTCCGCTCCACCCGCACGCCCGAGACCCGGCCGTCGCCGAGGATCTCGGTCGGCCGGGACCAGAACCGGAAGTGGACGCGCCGCGGAGCGCCGGACGGCTCCTTGGCGGCCCAGTCCTCCAGCACGCCCATGTTGCGCTTGGCGCCGCGGCTGCTGTCCAGGGCACGCTCGCTCGCGGCGTCGAGCTCCAGGTCGGCCGGGTCGAGGACCAGGTCCACGCCGTTCAGCTTCGCCATCTCCCGCAGCTCCGGGGTGGTGAACTTCGCGAACGCCGGGCCGCGCCGGGCCAGCAGGTACACGTCCGTGGCCTTGTTGCTGCGCCAGGCCTCCAGCACATCCGCCGGGGTGTCCGTCGGCACCAACTCCTCGGCGTCGGTCACGAGCATCCGCGCCACGTCCAGCGCCACGTTGCCGGCGCCGACGACGACCACGTCCCTGGCCTCCAGGTACCCCTGGTCGGACGCGTCCGGGTGGCCGTTGTACCAGGCGACGAAGTCGGCCGCCGCGAACGTGCCGTCGAGGTCCTCGCCCGGGATGCCCAGCGCTCGCTCGTTCGCCGACCCGACGGCGTGCACGACGGCGTGGTAGTGCCGGCGCAACTCCTCCGCGGTGATGTCCCTGCCGTACGCCACATTGCCCAGGAACCGGGCCCGCGGCGACTCGAGGATCTGGGCCAGCTTCTCCGACACCGACTTGATCTTCGGATGATCCGGTGCCACGCCGTAGCGAACCAGCCCGAACGGGGCGGGCAGTGCCTCGAACACGTCCACGCTGACGGGCTGCTCGGCATCGAGCAGTGCACCAGCCGCATAGATACCCGCCGGTCCGGCGCCGATGACGGCGACGCGCAACTCGTCCATAGGATGATAGTTGCGTACAACCGGACGTAGTGTCCAAAGCATGGCCGCACAACGTTCGAAAAGCATCGGGGTCGGCGACCGCGCGCCCGACTTCGAACTGCCCTCCCACCGGGGGGAGGCCGTACGCCTCAGCGACTACCTCGGCGACCGGGTCGTGGTGCTCTACTTCTACCCGAAGGACGAGACGCCCGGGTGCACCGCCGAGGCATGCGCGTTCCGCGACAGCTACGAGGTGTTCACCGACGCCGGCGCCGAGGTCATCGGGGTCAGCGCGGACTCCGTCACGTCCCACCAGCGCTTCACCGCAGCTCACAACCTGCCGTTTGTGCTGGTCAGCGACACCGATGGGGAGCTTCGCCGGCGGTACGGCGTGCGCAAGCAACTCGGGGTGATCCCCGGGAGGGTGACGTACGTCATCGACGGGGACGGCGTCGTCCGGCACGTGTTCGCCTCGGCGTCCAACATCGGCGGGCACGTGGACGGCGCGCTCGAGGTCGTCCGGAAGCTGCACGCCGAGGACGCCTGAATCAGACCACGGGCCGCAGCGTCCCGTCGCGGTGCGGGCGGCGACGGCTGGCGCCTACGACCCAGCTACGACACGACGCCCAGTTGCCGGAGCATGCCGAGAGCGTCCCAGCTGACCCAGTCTTCTGCGCTGCGACCGTCCTCGACCCGCCCGATGGTCTGACCGGTGACCTGGACGTCCCTGCCCGTGGCCGGAATGCCCAGCATCTCACCCTCGTGCCGTCCCGTGGCGGTCCATCGCACCGCGACCTTGCCACCCTCGGCGATCATGTCGTCGATCCGCAGGTGGATGTTGGGGAAGGCGGTGCGCAGCATCTCCACGTACGCGCGCAGCCCCTCCCGCCCGCGGACCGGCTCCGGTGCGGTCGGGTCGTGGCTGACGAAGTCCTCACTGACCACCTCGTCCATCGCGGCGAAGTCGCCCTTGTTGTAGACCTCCTCGATCAGCCGCCGGACGACCTGCTTGTTGGCCTCGCTCATGATGCTCCCTTCGGACGCGGAACGTTCCACGGTTTCTCAGCACGCTCCACACGAGCGGTTTTCGCCCAGTTTCCGCGCCAGCTGTTGGCGAATTGTTGGCGCGGCTGCTGACCTAGCCTCCTGCCGTCGCGGTGGCGGGCCAGTGCGCCTCGTCGCCGTCGTACCAGACCTGCACGGCCACTCCGTCGGCGACGG
>JBMCTR010000135.1:0-5535 GCA_048622955.1 Actinomycetota bacterium | reverse complement strand
GGTTGCAGGCGGATCGCATCCGCTTCCGGGTCCACGTACCACCCGCTGGGGACGGCCAGGCAGACCTCCACCTCGGCGGCCTCATGCAGCGGGTTGCGAACCTCCACCTCGTACTCGATCGGCTCCGCCGCGAACACCTCGCTCTGGTAGGGGCGGATCCAGGCCGCGAAACCCTCCGCACCGAGATCGAGCTCTTCGAGCGGCAGCAGTTCCCGGTGTAGCCGCTCCAACTCGTAGCCGCGGCTGCGGATGTGCTCGAGGACGGCGCCGTCCGTCCAGATCGGACCCCAGTGGCCGGTCATCAGGACGTCCGGCGACAGCCGCTCGTACAGGTCCCCGCTGGTGCGGTAGTCCTCCACGCTGAGGCGGTTCCGGTAGATGTAGTTGAGCCGGGCGTCGCCGTCGGTCTGGTCCCCGGTGAACAGCATGCGCACCCCGTCCACCGTGACCTCGATGGCCACGGCGTAGCGGGTGTGACCGGGAAGGTGGTGGAGCACCAACTCGTGCTCCTCCCATCGGATGGGTTCGCCGAGCGGCAGTTCGCGGTCGGGTTCGATCGCGTCGTACCACAGGCACGGCAGGTCGTGCGCCGACGGTTCGCGGAGCACGTTCGCGAAGTTGGCCGGTGCCCAGACCTCGGTACCCTCGACGGCCCGGACGAGGTTGCACCCCGCGACGTGGTCATCGTGGTAGTGCGTAGGGATCACCGCGTCGATCGTCTCCACACCGAAGCGCTGCCGCAGCGCCGGGAGCGTGTACAGCCACGGCCGCCGGGCAGCGCGATCGGTCCCGGCCGGCAGGCCGGCCTGGAGGTCGTACCCGAAGTCGATCAGCAGGGCCCTGCCGCTGTCGGAGAGGAGCACGTAGTTCTGGGAGTGCGCGGCGCGGTTGTAGAGCAGGTGGGGCAGCACCCGCTCGTAGGGATCCGCCCGGCGCTCCTCGAGCTTGGGGTGCTCGCCGCGCAGGTCGAGCAGCGCCCGCAGCCGGCTCGCCGTGAGATCGATCGCGCCCACCGGGTCGTCCATCACAGGCCCGTGCGACGGAGCGAGCAGATCCACCCCGCGATCCCGCAGGTCCATCAGCGACAGCCAGGACATGGCCAGGCCCTGGCCGCTGCCGTACGCCCACTGCGTCGCCGCCAGGGACCAGACCTTGCCCGGTCCGGCGATCAGGTCGCCGGTGAACGCCACCCGCCGGCCGTCGACCTCGACGAGGAAGCCCACCGAGCCGATCGTGTGGCCCGGCAGCGGGATCGGCGTCACGGTGACGGCGCCGAAGCGGGCCGGCACGTACTCCTGGAAGGTTCCTGCCACCGGGACCGATGCGGCGATCGTGAACCGGTCCTCCCGGGTGTTGTAGTTGTTCGCCAACTGCCTTCGCTGCCAAGCCCGTTCGACGTCGCCGAACAGTTCCCACTCGCTGTGGGGAACCCAGATCCGCGCGCCGCACTCCGCTGCGCGCGGCAGGCCCTGCCCCTGGTCCCGATGGTGGTGGGTCATCAGCACGTCGGTGATGCGCTCGATGCCGGCACCGGCCATCTCGTCCACGATCCTGCCGCTGCCGAAGTCGATCGCGACAGCCTCGGTCCCCGACCGGATCACGTAGACGTTGCACGTGTCCTCGAGCCGGTAGACGTTCTCGGTGATCTGTTGCAGCACGGTGGACCTCACTGCCTGTTGACGGGCTCGGCGTCGACGGATCTCATCCCCGTACCTCCCACGTCGGCGTGCTCGTGATCCGGCGGGCGGCAGCGGAGGACGCGGGTGTCGCCGGAGACGGACAGGGCTCCGGCGCCGTGAGGGACGAGGACGACCTGGCCGGCGTGCAGCGGTTGGTCGCCGCAGCGTTCACTGCTCAGCGTGCCGGTGCCGGCCAACACGGCGAGCACGCTGTAGCCCGGGTCGAGGCGGACGGGGCCACCGGCCGGGCGGAGGTGCTCGGCGCGGAAGAACGGGTCGGCCGACTCCGGCAGCAGCACGTCGACACCGTTCGGTGTGCCCGGGTCAGGCGGCCGGCGGGCGGTCAGCCCGGCGAGCCGCCGGGCGTCCCACCGGCTGCGGTCGACCGCCTGCAGGGCGGTGCCGAAACCCACTCCGAGATGCCCCTCGGCCGGCCCGTCGACGCCGAAACCGTCCCACTCCAGTAGCACCGACAGGTCCGACGGCTCCTGCAACTCGATCACGAACACGCCGGCGCCGATCGCGTGCGGCAGCCCCGCGGGCACCAGCACGACATCACCGGGCGCCACGGGCACCGGGTTGGTCGCGGCCAGCAACTCGTCCGTGCGCTGCTCGGAAACCAGGGTGGCCAGCTCCCGCGCGGGCATCTCCGCCCTGAACCCGAGATGGACCACCGGCCGCGGCCCCTCGGCGCCCGCGACCACCCACGCCTCGGTCTTGCCCCATCTGCTGCCCAGGTGGCGGCGGGCGAACCCGCGGTCCGGATGGCAGTGCAGCGGCAACCGCTGCCCCGCGTCCAGCAACTTCACGAGCAGGGCCGGGTCGGCGCCCCACGCCGCCACGTGCTGCGCTCCCAGCCAGCCGACCGGGTCCGCCGCGATCGCGTCCCGGAGCAACGTGCCGTCCGGCAGCCGGGTCAACCCCACCGCGGCCTGCCCGAACACCGGCGTCGTGGACGCCACCCAGTCCTCGGGACCGCCGACGTCCGGCAACCCCCGCCACTGCGCAATCGCCGCACCGCCGGCGAAGAACCGCGGCGGGCAGTTGGGCTCCAGCGCGACCGGTCGCGGAACCGCTGGATCAGGCATGGCGCGCCCTCCGGTGCCGGGCCCAGGACCGCCTGATCAGCTCGTAGTCGCCGGCGGTGAGCGGAACATGTCCGGTCTCTCGCGGCGGGAACGGGGCTCCCTGCTCCGCCCGGAGCTCCGCGAAGGCGCCCCACGCCACGTGCGCGCGGTCCTTGGTCCAGGGCGGCAGGTCGTCCACGTGGGTGGCGTAGTACAGCGACGGCACCCCGAGCTCCGGCTGAACGTCCACGTACGCCCGGAACTCGGCCATGCTCGGCATCGGCCAGTTGTCGGTGTCGATCAGCACATCCGGGCAGGCGGCCCGGACGACCCGCGCCCGGTGAACCATCTGGGGCACCACGGCGGCCCGCGTGTTCACGTCGTTGAGCCGGACCATGTCCGTCACGTCCCGGAAGTACGGATGGGGCGTGTGCGTGATGATCAAGGCGTCGTGCTTGGACCGCTTCGCCGCGTCGTAGATGATCCACAGCAGGCGGTGCAGCAGTTCCATCCCCCATTGCCGGCCGTGCCGCACCAGGCCGGGGCCGGACGGCGTCCGCGCGGAGAAATCGACCTTGAGGCCGTCCGCGTCGTAGCCGTCGGCCCCCAGCATCCGGGCCACGCTCTCGCGCAGTGCCGCCTCGTACTCGGGGCTCGACGGGTCGACGGCGAGCGGCAGCCCGTCCCGGTTGCGGACGCACAGCGCGTCCGGCACACCCTCCGGGTCCCACGCCTTCCACCACAGCAGCACACGCTGGCCCGCGGCGTGCCGTTCGCCGATCCAGCCGCGCAGGTCTGGCCACTTGCCCCGATCGGCCTCCCACGAGCCGTACGACCGCTGCCACTTGTCGTCGAGCACCACGGTGCCCGGACGCAGATCCTGCTCGGCCAGCACCGCCAGGAAGCCGTCGTACGCCGCCTGGGTCGCGTGGTCCTGCGGGCTGCCGCCGGCCTGCGCGCTGAGCACGCCCTGCGATCCCCAGCCGCAGAAGATCGGTGCCGACCACCATTCGGCGGGCGCGTCCGCCGTGCGATCCGGCAACCAGCCCATCGAGCGCAGGCTCGCGGTGTGCGCCGCGATGCCCGAGTAGGGGTCCGGCGCTCCGAACCGCAGCGTGACGGTCGGGCTCTGGAACCGCCCGGCCACGCGGGTCTGGCCCTCGTAGCCGAGGCGCAGCGAGAAGGCCCCTTCCACCGCCTCATAGTGCACCGCCGTGAACCGGTGCTCGCCGGGGGCCGCCGCGACACCGATCGTCGTCCACGGGCCCTCGGGGACGTGCGCCCCGTCCCGCGGTGGTTCGGCCCGGCTGACCTGGAGCGACAGCGGCGGCGGCGTGAACAGCCAGTGCTCCTTGCCGGGCACCGGACTGCCGAGCACATCGAGCGCGGTGGCTTCGCCCGCGCCGAGCACCCGGCGCTCCGAGCCCCACGGCTCCGGGTTGAACACGCTGCGGAAGTCCGCGCCGCTGTGGTGGAAGCCGCTGCCGTGCGCGACGTCACCGCTGTAGTAGCCGCCGAGCAGGTGGACGTCGGCCAGCGCGCCGTCCCCCTCCACCACGACCGTGAGGCGAAGCTCCTCGGGCGAGCATTCGAGGATGGTCCGCTTGGCGTGCCATGCCGTGCTGGCAGCGGCGACCGTGACCCGGTAGCCGTCGCCGGCCGGCTCGACCTTCGGCGGGTACAGCCGCAACGTGTCGTCGAGCCGGTCGGCCGCGTGCAGGCTCGACGGCAGGAACAGGTCCATCCACGGTTGCCCGTGCTCGTCGGTCACCAGGGCGTACGGCTTGCCCTCCGGGAGCCACACCGCGTACCGCGGCCCGCACAGGTAGCGGCCCTCGGGGCGTTCGTCGACGAGGACGCCGCTCACGTCGGGATCTCCTCCCAGCCGGACGGAAAGGCCCGCGGGTCGTCCATCGCGACCTGGCTGCCGAGCAGCGTCACACCGGCGCACCAGGCGTGCGACAGCGTCAGCAGCGAGCCCTTCGGCTGGAAGCAGTCGGTGTGGTAGTAGCGCTCGGTCACCATTCCCTTCCGCGCGTTGAAGTCACCGTCGGCGCGGGCGATGAGTTGGAGGAAGCAGCCGAGGTTGTCCCTCGCCCGGTCGAGGTAGTAGCGGTCGCCGGTGGCCCGCCACAGCGCCGCGAGCTCCTCGAGGGCGATCAGGCCGTAGGCGTGCAGGTGCTGGTTGGGCGGCGACGCGCTGTCGGCGCCACGGGTCCGGAAGCCGTAGTGCCGCAGGATCGTGTGCTCCGGGAACTCGATGTTGTAGGTCCAGCGGAACGTCAGCGTCCAGTCGGCCGCGAGGCGGGCGAGCCGCAGCCAGCGCGGGTCGGGGTCCGCCTCGTGCAGCCGGACGTAGGCGATCAGCGCGTTGTAGCCGTCCTCCGAGGTCGGGGCGGTGTGCACGTCCTCGGGCGCGCCGTGGATGAACGCGTCCTCGACGAACCGCGCGTAGTGCTCACCGGCCCGGCGGGCCACGTCGAGGAGGTCGGGACGGCCCAGCACCCGGGCGCCCTCCACCAGGGCGGCGATCCACAGCAGGCCGGCCGCGCCGTTCCGGTCCTCCACGTCGCCGGTGGCCTGGTGGTAGTACGAGCCGAGGTTGCCGTCGCGGTCCTGTGCCGCCACCGCGACGTCGAGGTTGCTCGCCGCGGCCTTCTCCCAGCCGGGATGGCCGTGGCCGCGGGCCCGCTCGGCGTCGACGGCCCGCAGGGTGAACAGCGTCGCCTCTGCCAGGGTGCGGGCGTGCAGCCGGTCGGGGTCGCGGTTCCAGCCGCCGCCCCACCCGC
>JBMCTR010000134.1:0-5543 GCA_048622955.1 Actinomycetota bacterium | reverse complement strand
GGTCGCGCTGTGGATCATCGACCGTCACTCGGTGACGTCGGCGACCGTGGCGTCCAGCACGCGGACGAGGTCGTCGCCGTCCATCCGGGCGGACACACCCGGCGCACCCCCGCCGATCGACACCTCTCCCCCGGCCACCCGGGTATCCGCGATCACCGGCCACGGCCGCAGCGAGCCGAACGGGGTGATCGTGCCGCGCTCGTAGCCGGTGGCGTCCCGCGCGGCCGCGGCGTCGGGCATCGACAGCCTGCTCACCCCGAGCAGCGCCCGCAGCTTCGGCCACGCGATCGTCCGGTCCCCCGGGACCAGCACGAACAGGTAGTCGTCCTCGCCACGCCGCACCACGATGGTCTTGATCACCGCAGCCGGGGCGACACCACGTGCCGCGGCGGCCTCCTCCAGGCTGTTCACCGGGCCGTGCCGGACCACCTCGTGCCGCACGCCGGACGCCGCCATCGCCTGCAGCGCACGCTCCTCAGCCACCCGTGAAGTCTAGGCAGCGTCCGCGGGACGACCCGGCGGCGCCCGCAAGCCCGCAAGCCCGGACTGTCGGCGTGCCGAACGGAACTTGCATGATCGGCGGGGAGTTGCCGCCCCGAGCCACCCGGCGACAGCGTACGCTCGGTGCGGATGAGGAAACGTGAGATCTTTGTGCTGGGCCTCGACGAGTTCCAGCGGCCGCTGCTCGAGGAGCTGCCGCAGGCGAGCGAGTGCCGGTTCCACGGCCTGCTTCCCATGGAGCGGGTCCGCCAGGGCGACCGGATACCGCTCACGGAGCTCATCGACGAGTCCCTCGCCGAGCTCCAGCGGTTCGAAGGCCCGGTCGACGGCGTCGTCGGGTTCTGGGACTTCCCGATCAACTGCCTCGTCCCGATCCTCAATGAGCGGCTGGGGTTGCCGCACAAGCCCCTCGCCGGCGTCGTCGCGTGCGAGCACAAGTACTGGGCGCGCGTGGTCGAGGAGCTCGTCGTCCCCGGCGCCATCCCGCCGTTCGCCGCCGTGCACCCGTTCGCGCCCGACGCTGCGTCGTCGATCGGCATCGACTTCCCGTTCTGGATCAAGCCGGTGATGTCGTACTCGTCGTACCTCGGCTTCCACATCGACGGGCCGGACACGCTGGTCGCCAGCCTCGGAACCATCCGCTCGGAGATCGGGCAGCTCGCCGAGCCGTTCGACCGGGTGCTGGACATGCTCGAGCTGCCCGAGGACGTCGCCCACGTGCGCGGCGACTGGTGCATCGCGGAGGGCATCATCGGCGGCCACCAGTGCACGCTCGAGGGCTTCGTGTACCACGGCCAGGCCCAGGTGTACGGGATCGTCGACTCGCTCCGGGTGGCCGGCGGCACCAGCTTCGCGAGCTACCGCTACCCCTCGACGCTGCCGGAACGGGTCCAGGAGCGGATGATCTCGATGGCCTGCCGGACCGTCGAGGCGCTCGGCCTCGACCGGTCGGAATGGAACGTCGAGTGCTTCTGGGACGAGGGTGCCGACCAGGTGTGGCTGCTCGAGGTGAACAGCCGGCTCTCGGAGTCCCACACCGACCTGTTCAGCAAGGTCCACGGCGTGTCCAACCAGTCGGTCATGCTCGACCTCGCCCTGGACCGGCAGCCGTCCATGCCGCAGTTGGATGGCGACTACTCGTACGCCGGCAAGTTCTTCGTGCGCCGCGCCGACGACGCCTACGTGGAGGCCGTGCCCACGCCGGAGGAGATCGCCGCCGTCGAGCAGGAGATCCCGGACAGCCGCGTGGTGCTGCGCGTGCAACCCGGGCAGTGGCTGCACGACCTGCCCTACCAGGACAGCTACACCTACGACCTGGCGTGGATCCATGTCGGCGCCTCGTCGTCCACGGAGCTCGAGGAGCGCTACCGCGCGTGCACGGAACGGCTGTACTTCACGTTCGCCGACGAGGGCCGCCGCCCGTTCATCGACCTCGCGGGCCCCGACCCCCACGTCCGGGAGGCCAACCTGTGAGAGAGGTCCACACCTTTCCCTCAACCGTTCGCCACATCGAGAACGCCTGGATCCCGCTGTCCGACGGCACCCGGCTCGCCGCGCGCATGTGGATCCCGGACGAGGCGGAGGACACGCCGGTCCCGGCGATCCTCGAGTACATCCCGTACCGCAAGCGGGACGACAAGCGCAGCCGCGACCAGAAGCTCCACGGCTACTTCGCAGGGCACGGCTACGCGTGCCTGCGCGTCGACATGCGCGGCAGCGGCGACTCCGACGGTGTGCTGCTCGACGAGTACCTGCAGCGCGAGCTCGATGACGGCAACGAGGTGCTGCGCTGGATCGCCGCCCAGCCGTGGTGCGACGGCAACATCGGGATGATCGGCATCTCGTGGGGCGGGTTCAACGGGTTGCAGCTCGCCGCCACGCAGCCGCCCGAGCTGCGCGCGGTCATCTCCGTGGCCTCGACCGACGACCGCTACGCCGACGACGTGCACTACATGGGCGGCTGCCTGCTGGGCGACAACCTGTCCTGGGCATCGGTGATGTTCGCCCGCAACGCCTGCCCGCCGGATCCCGAGATCGTCGGCGACCGGTGGCGCGACATGTGGTTCGAGCGCCTCGAGGCGAACCGGCCGTGGCTGGAGACCTGGCTGTCGCACCAGCACCGCGACGCGTACTGGCAGCACGGCTCCGTCGGCGAGGACATCGGGCGCATCCAGTGCCCTGTCATGGCGGTGAGCGGCTGGGCGGACGGATACTCGAACGCGGTGTTCCGCCTGATGGCGAACCTGGAGTCGCCCCGGCTCGGGCTCATCGGCCCGTGGAGCCACCGCTACCCCCACGAGGGGATCCCCGGGCCGGCGATCGGTTTCCTCCAGGAAGCCCTCCGGTTCTGGGACCACTGGCTCAAGAAGGTCGAGACCGGGATCATGGACGAGCCGATGCTGCGGGTCTACGTCCAGGACAGCACGGAGCCGGCGACGCGGATGCGGCACCGGCCCGGGCGCTGGGTCGGCGAGCCGTCCTGGCCGGCGCCCGACATCCGCCACGAGGAGCACCGGCTTTCCGTCACGGGGCTGGCACCCGCGAGCGCGGAGGAAGCCGACGACGAAGCCCTCGCCGCCGCGGATCCCCCGCCCGCCGAGCTCACCGTGCGCTCGCCGCTGTCCATTGGCCTGTTCGCCGGGAAGTGGTGCGCATACGGCTCCGGCCCCGACCTGCCCTACGACCAGCGCGAGGAGGACGGCGGCGCGATGGTCTTCGACAGCGAACGGCTCGAGGAGCCGCTGGAGATCCTTGGGGCCCCCGTCGTCAACCTCGAACTCTCCGTCAACCGCCCGGTCGCCATGGTGGCCGTGCGGCTGTCCGACATCGCGCCGGACGACAAGGCCACCCGCGTCACCTACGGACTGCTCAACCTCTGCCACCGCGACTCCCACGCCGACCCGCAGCCGCTCGAGCCGGGGACGTGGTACCGGATCCCGGTGATGCTCAACGACGTGGGGCACCGGTTCTTGCCCGGTCACCGGCTGCGGATCGCGATCTCCACCTCGTACTGGCCGCTCGCGTGGGGCCCGCCCCAGCCGGTGCGGATGACGGTGCGCACGGAGCGGAGCACGCTCACCCTTCCGGTCCGGACCGCCCGCGCGGAGGACACCGGACTGCGCCCGTTCGCCGAGCCGGAGAGCGCACCAGCGGCGAAGATCACGCAACTCGAGGAGCCGCACCACAACTGGCGCGTCCTGCGCGACCTGGACACCGACGAGTCGGCACTCGAGGTCGTCCTCGACGAGGGCACGTACGTGATCGACGAGATCGACCTGGTCTCGCGGGCGACCACGCACGAGTGGTACCGCAGCCGCGACGACGATTTCGCGTCGCTGCGTGGCGAGACCCACTGGGTCCACGAGTTCGCGCGCGGCGACTGGCACATCCGCACCGAGACCCGGCAGGTGCTCACCTGCGACGCGACATCGTTCTACCTGCACGCGCAACTCGACGCATACGAGGGCGCGGCCCGGGTGTTCTCCCGCAACTGGAACACCGAGATCCCCCGCGACCTGGTCTGACCGACGGGCCCCCGCAGCGACCCGAGGGCCGGGGCTCGCCCGCACGGCCGGGTCCCGGCCGCTGTGTGCGACGAATTCGCCGGTGAGCCTTGAATGCTCGCTGTGCGTGGACCGTCCCACAAGTGCGCTTAGCGCACCTCGGTGTTAGTCTCCATGCTTTACGCACCTTGTTTTCATATGACGCGAACGACCGAGATGATCAATCACCAGTCGGACCACCGCGGACGCATGTCCGGCTGTCTCTTTCCCACGCCCTCGTATGTTGAGGAGGGAGAGCTATGCCTCTGCAAGACCATTCCCGGCGAAGCGACGAAGACTTCGCGCACACCATCGACCAGGCCTGCACCCTGCGCGAACTGAGGAATGGCTACCTCGCCGCGATAGAGCGCGTCGTCCATGCGGACGCCTACGGGTTCTACGAACTCGATCTCACCACCGGCACTCCGACCGGCTGCACCGCCCGGGCGCCGGACAGCTTCCTCGACCAGTACGAGAAGCACGGCCGCCACGACGACCCGGTGCTGCGCTCCGCACAGGCCGGGGCCGAGGCCGTGGACGACGCCCGGGCCGCCACCCGCGAGGAGTGGCTGCGCTCCGGCGCCTGCAATGTGCTGTCCACCGCAGGGTTCTCGCACTCACTCGAGGCGCCGCTCATCGTGGGGGACACGATGGTCGGCACGCTCAACTTCGCGCGGGCCGCCGACAAGCGGCCGTTCAGCCGGCGCGACCTCCGGCGAGCGGCGTGGGCCGGGCACAAGATGAGCGTCGGCCTCTACCGTGCCGCCCGGTTCGAGCTGACCGGCCAGCGCGCTTCGCTGTTCGCCGAGGTCCTCGACGCCCTCGACGTTCCGTTGATCATCTCCAGCATGGACGGGCAGGAGCTGTACGTGAACCCGGCGGCGGACCGGCGGGTGAACCCGGGGGCGCACCCGGCCGGGCACCTGGCGCAGCCCGCGGTCACCCGGACGCTGAACGAGATCCGCCGCGACCACTCGCTCGAGTCCGCGAGCACGACCCAGCCGCTGGACGACGGGCTCAACCAGATGATCGTCCGCTCCGTCCGCCTCAACGGATCCACCGACGCTGTGCTGTCCTTCCTGTCCGTCGAGCGCCAGGACGATCATCGGCGGCCGGGGATCTCCCTCCTGTCCCCCCGCGAACGCGAGATCGCCGATTTCGTGGCCAAGGGGTTGACGACCGGCCAGATGGCCCGGGAGCTGTTCATCAGCGAGAACACCGTGAAGCAGCACCTCAAGCGGATGTTCCAGAAGATGAACGTGCACAGCCGCGCCCAACTCGTCGAAGCGCTGTGGGATCCGGTGCGCGACGAGGAATGACCGGCGCGCCAACCTGACGCCGCCCTGACGGAGTCGCACCCACCGGCGGCGAGTCAGGCCTGCGGGTATACCACCCGCACGTGCACCGGCCGCCGGCCGCAGAGCCGTCCGAGCACAGCGCCGGCGATGAGCCCGCCCAGGGCCGCGGCGCCCACCGCGAGCAGCGCCGCCCGCTGCGAGC
>JBMCTR010000133.1:0-5550 GCA_048622955.1 Actinomycetota bacterium | reverse complement strand
ATGTAGAGGTGCGGGTGGAGCTGCGCGACGGTGCCCGACAGCGGAGCTGTCGCGACCACCGGGCCCCGGGACGGATCCACGGCCACGCCCGTGCCGACGAGCGCGGCCGCGTACACCGGGTCGGGCACGTCACCGAGCCGCAGCGCGCGGCCCGCGACCGGAGCGAGGACGACAGTGCTGGTCACCTGTCCCCGCCTCCGAGTTCGGTCTGGGTCACCTTGGACAGCCCGCGCGGGGCGTCGGGATCCAGCCCCAGCCGCCTTGCGAGCGCCTCCACCACCAGCTGAGCGGGGACGATCAGCGCCAGCGGAGCGACGAGCTCGGGAAGCTCCGGGCCGGGAACCGCCACGTCGCACGCCGCGGCGAACCCGCCGTCGCCCCCGATCCCCACGGTGGCGCCCACGCCCCGGCCGCGCAGGTCGGCCGCAAGCTCGGTCATGCCGGCGACCATCGGGCCGTCCTGTGCGGCGACGAGCACCGCGACGTGGCCGGCGTCCACCGCCGCGATCGGCCCGTGGCGAAGGTCGGCGTAGGACAGGCCACGAACGGGCCGCAGGCAGGTCTCCTCGAGCTTGAGCGCCGTCTCCAGTGCCGTGCCGAACACCACGCCGCGCCCGCTCACCAGCGTGTCCGGCGTGGACGCGAGCCGGTCGACGGCCTCGTCCACGCCTGCCCTGCCGCCGACGAGCCGCTCGACCTCCGCGGACGCTCGATCGAGATCCGCGTCGAGGGCGTCCGGGTGCGGCGCCAGCGCGCCGGCGAGCACCGCCATCGCCGCCAGTTGCGTGGTGTAGGACTTCGTCGCCGGGACCGCCAGCTCGCGGCCCGCACGGGTCACCATCGCCAGGTCCGCCGCCTGCGCCAGCGGGCTCGCACCATCGTTGACGACCGCGATCGTCCGGGCACCGCACCGCGCGGCCCACGCCTGCGCCTCGAGGATCTCGTGCGTCGCTCCGGACTGCGAGACCGACACCACGACGGCGTCGGACAGGTCGAGGTCGGCGCCGTAGTGCGTCCCGACGCTCGGCGCGGCCAGCCCGGCCGGGTGACCCGCGTGGACCTCCATCAGGTACCGGCCGTAGATCGCAGCGTTGTCGGACGAGCCCCGGGCGATGAACAGGACGGCACGCCGCCCGCCGGCCAGCTCGCGCACCTCCGGCCGCATCGGGCGGAGACCGTCGAGAGTCCGCGCCAGCGCCGCCGGTTGCTCGGCGATCTCGCGAGCCATCACGGTGCCGGTCATGGTGTCAGCTCCAGGGGTCGCGGGGCGGGTTCATGGTGGGGCCAGCCTAGAGTGCCGCCGTGGCCCGCCCCTCGCGTCCCACCGGCACGGGCCTTGACAGACCGCCACACCGGATACACGGTTAGCGCGCAAGTTCATATACAGCGAACAGCACTGACCGCAGAGATCGACAGGAGGGGGACAGTGTCGGTCGTCGAAGGTCCGGTGCCCAAGCATCGGCAGCTGCGAGACATCCTGCTGGCGCTCATCGACTCGGAGCTGCCGCCCGACACGCCGATTCCGTCGGAACGCGAACTGGTCGACAAGTACCACGTCAGCCGGGCAACGGTGCGGGAGGCTGTCGGGCGCCTCGTCAGCGAAGGACGGCTGTACCGGGTCCGCGGCAAGGGCACGTTCGTGGCCGCACCACGCGTGGACTCGCAGCTGCACCTGGCGTCGTTCACCGAGGAGATGCGCCGAAGGGGGCACAAGCCGTCCACGATCGTCCTCGGTGCCGACGAGTCCGTGCCGCCGCCTCCGGCGCGGACGGCTCTCGGGCTCACCACGACCGACCGCGCGTACCGGATCGAGCGGCTGCGCTCGGCGGACGGCGTACCCATGGCGCACGAGGTCTCGTGGCTGCCGGTGGGGCCGCTGCCGGGTTTCCTGGAACACGACCTGTCCGGTTCGGTCTACTCGATACTGGCGCGCGACTACGGCCGCCTGCTGGACTCCGCCAGCCAGACCGTCTGGGCGGAGGGCGCGGACCCGCTGCGCTCCCGGCTGCTACGGATACCTCCGGCCGCACCCCTGCTCGTCTTTCGGCGAACCTCGTACGCCGCTGGACGTCCCATGGAGCACGTGACGTCGTGGTACCGCGCCGACCGGTACCAGGTCCACATGAAGCTGGACCGTACGTCCGGGTCCACGCCCGTCGCGACCGCCTCGAACCGCCATTAGCGGACCGGCGGTCGATACGCCCGGGGATAGGGACGGATACTTGTCGCATGACGGTGGCGGTCGCCTGCGAGGCGTTCGGCGAGGGCATGCTCGGCCAGCCGGCCAACACGGTCACGAGCCTGGCCTTCGTCGCCGCCGGCCTCGCTGTGCTCGCCGGCCGCCGCGGCGAGACGGGCCGTGTGCCCTACGCCGTGCTGGTCGCCGCGGTGGGAGCGGGGTCGCTGATCCAGCACGGGCCGAACCCGGACTGGCAGGCGTACGCGCACGATCTCCCGATGGCGGCGCTGCTCGCCTTCACGGCGGTGGACGCCGCCTCCGACCTGACCGGCAGGCGGTTGTCGCAACTGTGGTGGGTGCTTCCGACGGTCGCGATGGTGCTGCTCGTCGCCGTCGGGCCGGCGGCCTCGACCGCGGCCCAGGTGCTCCTGGCCGGCGCCGCGATCGGGCTGAACCTGGCGCGGGCCCGCCGCCGTCCCCACCTGCGTCCCGCGCTGATCGGCGCGCTGGCGCTGCTCGCCGCAGGAAGCCTCGCCGGCACCCTGGGCGATCGCACCTCGCTGTGCCGGCCGGACACGTTGCTGCAGGGGCACGCCGTCTGGCACGTGCTGGCCGCGGCCGGGCTGTGGTGGCTGGCCGCGGCAATCGGGTCGCGGTCGCGCAGCGAGGCGGTCGCGATCTCGTGGCTGCGCCACGACCGGGTGTGAGAGCGCGACGATCAGCCTGCGGCCCCTGTGCTCGCATACCCGGCGAAACCGGGATACTGGCGATGTCACGATCCACGAGGGCGTGGGCCGTGATCTGGAGCCAGTGTCCGGCACCGACCACGAGGAGTCCTGATGCCCGTCGCCACCCCCGACAAGTACGAGGAGATGCTCGACCGCGCGAAGGCGAACGCCTTCGCGTTCCCTGCCATCAATGTGACGTCGTCCCAGACGCTGTGCGCGGCGCTGCGCGGGTTCGCCGAGGCGGAGAGCGACGGCATCATCCAGATCTCGACCGGGGGCGCGGAGTTCTGGTCCGGGACCACCATCAAGGACATGGTCGCCGGCGCCGTCGCGATGGCCGAGTACGCCAAGGTCGTCGCGGAGAACTACCCGGTCACCGTCGCCCTGCACACCGATCACTGCCCCAAGGACAAGCTCGACGGGTTCATGCGGCCGTTGGTGGAGATCTCCCGGGAGCGGGTGCGCCGCGGCGAGCTGCCGCTCTACCAGTCGCACATGTGGGACGGCTCGGCCGTGCCGCTCGGCGAGAACCTCGACATCGCCGACGAGCTGCTGACCCTGTCGGCCGAGGCGAAGACCGTCATGGAGATGGAGATCGGCGTCGTCGGCGGCGAGGAGGACGGCATCGCTGGGGAGATCAACGAGAAGCTCTACTCGACCCCCGGGGACGCGCTGGCGGTCGCCGAGCGGCTCGGCCTCGGGGAGCGCGGCAACTACCTGCTCGCCGCGACCTTCGGCAACGTCCACGGCGTCTACAAGCCGGGTTTCGTCAAGCTGCGTCCCACCGTCCTGCAGGACATCCAGCAGACCGTCGGCGACAAGTACGGCAAGGAGAAGCCGTTCGCGCTCGTCTTCCACGGCGGTTCGGGGTCCGCGCTCGAGGAGATCCACGAGGCGATCGACTACGGCGTGGTGAAGATGAACATCGACACCGACACCCAATACGCGTTCACCCGTCCGATCGCGCACCACATGTTCACCAACTACGACGGCGTGCTGAAGGTCGACGGCGACGTCGGCAACAAGAAGGCGTACGACCCGCGCTCGTACGGCAAGGCGGCGGAGGCCGCCATGGCCGAGCGCGTGGCCAAGGCGTGCGAGGAGCTGCGCTCGGCGGGCCGGAAGCTCGGCTGACAGCGCGCACAGGGGGGCCGCCAGGATCGTCCCCTGCAGCGGTCCCAGCGGCCCCTTACCTCTATGATGCCTGGTACCAATCGCTTACGTCCCCTGCTTACAAAAAGTAATCAGGACGAAAATGCGGCCGGAGGGAGTCACCGTGCCCGCGATCGTGCTTCTCGGCGCCCAGTGGGGCGACGAAGGCAAGGGCAAGGCCACCGACCTGCTCGGCGTACCGCAGCACGTCGGGCGCGACGCCGGGGCACGGACGGCCGTCGACTACGTGGTGCGGTTCAACGGCGGCAACAACGCCGGCCACACCGTCGTCATCGGTGACGAGTCATACGCTCTCCACCTGCTGCCGTCCGGGATCCTGACGCCGAGCACCGTCCCCGTCATCGGCAACGGCGTCGTGGTCGACCTCGGCGTGCTGTTCGGCGAGATCGACGCCGTTCAGGAGCGCGGCATCGATGCGTCCCGGCTCGTGGTCAGCGCGAACGCGCACCTGGTCCCGCCGTACAACCGGACGCTGGACAAGGTCACGGAGCGGTTCCTGGGCAAGCGGCGGATCGGGACGACCGGGCGCGGCATCGGGCCCACCTACGCCGACAAGATGAGCCGCGTCGGTGTACGGGTGCAGGACCTGTTCGACGAGAAGATCCTGCACCAGAAGATCGAGGGTGCCCTCGACGTCAAGAACCAGGTGCTGGTGAAGGTCTACAACCGCCGGGCCGTCACCGTGGACGAGGTGGTCGACGAGTTGCTGAGCTACGCCGACCGGCTCCGTCCCATGGTGGCCGACACCGCCCGCCTGCTCGCCCGTGCGCTCGACGACGGCCGCGTCGTACTGCTCGAAGCGGGCCAGGGGACGATGCTCGACGTGGACCACGGGACGTACCCGTTCGTCACCTCGTCCAACGCCACGGCCGGTGGGGCCTGCACCGGGTCGGGCATCCCGCCGAACCGGATCGACCGCGTGATCGCGGTGGTCAAGGCCTACACCACCCGTGTCGGTGAGGGGCCGCTGCCGACGGAGGTGACGGGCCCGGACGCGGACCGGCTGCGTGCCGCCGGCGGGGAGTACGGCACGACGACGAGCCGCCCGCGCCGCTGCGGGTGGTACGACGCTCCGGTCGCGCGGTACTCGGTCCGGATCAACGGCGTCACCGATTTCGTGCTGACCAAGCTGGACGTGCTGACCGGCTGGCAGCGGGTTCCCGTCTGCGTGGCCTACGACGTCGACGGCACCCGGGTCGACGAGATCCCGCTGACGCAGACCGAGTTCCACCACGCCACGCCGATCTACGAGTACCTCGACGGCTGGGCCGAGGACATCAGCGGCGCCCGTGAACTGGGCGACCTGCCGCCGGCGGCCCGGCGGTACGTCACCGCCCTCGAGGAGCTCAGCGGCGCCCGGATCAGCGCAATCGGCGTGGGCCCGGGCCGTGAGCAGACCGTCATGCTCCACGACCTCACCGGCTGCTGAGGCCCATTGATCACGTTAACGACCCGGTTGGGTCCTCGACC
>JBMCTR010000132.1:0-5552 GCA_048622955.1 Actinomycetota bacterium | reverse complement strand
GTACCGGTGCTCAAGCTGGGGAGGACGGTGGACGAGCTCACGCGCACGGTGCGCGATGTGCGGCACGAGCACGTGGCCAAGACCGCTGTCACGGTGGACGAGACCAACGCTTTGCTGCGCAGCACCAACGACCAGTTGCGGCGCGTCGACGCGATCACCTCCAACGCCCAGGCCGTGACCACGGACGTGGCGGCGATGTCGTCGCTGTTCTCCGTGACCCTCGGCGGGCCGATGGTGAAGACCGCAGCGTTCACCTACGGCGTGCGCAGAGCCATCGTCGGGCGCCGCGAGCGGCGGGCCCGCCGGCGGCGAGGAGGTGGGGAGTGAAGCGCCTGTTCTGGATCGCGCTGGGAGCCACCGCGGGCGTGCTGGTCGCCCGGCAGCTCGCCAAAGCGGCACGCAACGCGACGCCCGGAGGTGCGGCTGATCGGATCGCCGGCGGGCTCACCGGCCTCAACGAGGCGGTGCGAGAGTTCACCGCCGAGGTCAGGGCGGGGATGGCCGAGCGTGAAACCGAGCTGCGGGATGCGCTCGGTATTTCCGAGAATGGCGGCGGCACGGTCGACCTCGACCGGTTGCACGACGTCCTCGAACCGGACCACACGAGAGGCACCTGACACCATGGAGACCGCCGAGATCCGGCGCCGCTTCCTCGACCACTTCGAGCGCGCCGGCCACACGGTGGTGCCGAGCGCGTCGCTGGTGTCTCCCGACCCCTCGTTGCTGTTCACCGCGGCCGGGATGGTCCCGTTCATCCCGTACTTCACCGGTCAGGAGACCCCTCCGTTCACCCGGGCGGCGAGCGTCCAGAAGTGCGTGCGCACCCTGGACATCGAGGAGGTCGGCAAGACCACCCGGCACGGCACGTTCTTCCAGATGAACGGGAACTTCTCGTTCGGGGACTACTTCAAGGAAGGCGCGATCGGCTACGCCTGGGATCTGGTCACCAGGCCCCAGTCCGAGGGCGGCTACGGCTTCGACCCCGACAAGGTCTGGGTCACGATCTTCGACGAGGATGACGAGGCGGACGAGCTGTGGCGGGAGGTCGCCGGCCTGCCGGGCCACCGCATCCAGCGCCGCGGTCGCGCCGACAACTACTGGCACACCGGCCAGCCCGGGCCCGGCGGCCCGTGCTCGGAGATCTACGTCGACCGCGGGCCGGAGTACGGCCCTGACGGCGGCCCCGTGGTCGATGAGGACCGCTTCCTGGAGATCTGGAACCTGGTCTTCATGCAGGAGGCGGTCGAGGACGTCAAGAGCAAGGCGGACTTCCGCGTGGTCGGCGACCTGCCGAAGAAGAACATCGACACCGGCATGGGGATGGAGCGGGTCGCCTTCCTGCTGCAGGGCGTCGACAACATGTACGAGATCGACCAGGTCTTCCCGGTCCTGCAGCGTGCCACCGAGCTGGCCGGCAAGAAGTACGGCCGGCACGCGAAGGGCGCGCCCGGCTACGACGACGACGTCCGGCTGCGGGTGGTGGCCGACCACGTGCGCAGCGCGTTGATGCTCATCGGCGACGGCGTCAACCCGTCCAACGAGGCCCGGGGCTATGTCGTGCGGCGGCTGCTGCGCCGCGTTGTCCGGTCGATGCGGCTGCTCGGGGTGGACGAGCCGACGCTTCCCGAGCTGTTCCCCGTGAGCCGGGACGCGATGAAGGCCGCGTACCCGGAGGTCGAACGCGACTTCGACCGGATCGCGGACGTCGCGTACGCGGAGGAGGAGGCGTTCCGCCGCACGCTGCGCACCGGCACCCAGATCTTCGACACGGCGGCGGTGCAGACCAAGCGCGCCGGCAGGTCGACGCTGCCGGGGGAGACCGCGTTCAAGCTGCACGACACCTACGGCTTCCCGATCGATCTGACCCTGGAGATGGCGACCGAGCAGGGGATGTCGGTCGACGAGGACGAGTTCCGCCGGCTGATGGCCGAACAGCGCCGCAGGGCCAAGGAGGACGCCCGGCGCAAGAAGACCGGAGCGGTGGACCTGTCGGTGTACCGCGGGCTCGGCGACGAGCTCGGCCGGCCCGTCGAGTTCACCGGCTACGGCGAGGTGGCCAGCTCCGGCACCGTCCGCGGCCTGCTGCTCGGCGGCCGGCCGACGGTGGAGGCCGAGGAGGGCGACGAGGTCGAGGTCGTGCTCGACCGCACGCCGTTCTACGCCGAGGGCGGCGGCCAGCTCGCCGACCAGGGCGTCATCGACGTGGCCGGCGGTGGGCGGATCGAGGTGCTCGACGTCCAGTCGCCGGTCACCGGGCTGATCGTGCACCGGGCACGGGTCCGTGCGGGCTCCGTCGCGGTCGGCGCGGAGGCGCACGGACACGTGGACGTGGAGCGGCGCCGGTCGATCTCGCGGTCGCACACCGCGACCCACATGGTGCACAAGGCGTTCCGCGAGGCCCTGGGCGAGACCGCGGCGCAGGCCGGTTCGGAGAACTCGCCCGGCCGGTTCCGGTTCGACTTCACCGCGACCGGCGCGGTGCCGCCCAGCGTCCTGGGCGACGTCGAGTCGCGGGTGAACGACCTGCTCGCGGCCGACCTCGAGGTGCACGCCGAGATCATGTCGCAGCGCGAGGCGCTCGCGTCCGGCGCGCTGGCGCTGTTCGGCGAGAAGTACGGCGACGAGGTGCGCGTGGTGTCGGTCGGCGAGTGGGCCCGCGAGCTGTGCGGCGGCACCCACGCGCGGCGCTCCGGGCAGCTCGGCCTGGTCAAGCTGCTGTCCGAGTCGTCGATCGGGCAGGGAATCCGCCGCGTGGAGGCGCTGGTCGGCGTCGACGCGTACCGCTTCCTGGCACGCGAGCACGTCCTGGTGGCGCAGTTGACCGACGCGCTGAAGGTGCGCCCCGAGGAGCTGCCCGAACGGGTGAGCACCATCGTCACGCAGCTTCGCGAGGCACAGCGTGAGATCGACCGGATGCGCCGGCGCCAGCTGCTCGCGGAGGTGCCGTCGATCGCCGCGGGCGCGCGCGATGTCGCCGGCGTGTCGTTCGTGTCCCACGCGGTGCCCGACGGCGAGGTCGGCGCGGACGAGATGCGCACGCTGGCGCTCGAGATCCGGGGGCGGCTGCCGGGCGACCGTGCCGGCGTGGTGGCCGTGGCCGGCGGCGCGGAGCGTCCGATCGTCGTCGTCGCGGTCAACAACCGCGGTCGCGAGCTCGGCCTCAAGGCCGGCGAGCTGGTGCGGACCGCCGCGCAGACCCTCGGCGGCGGAGGTGGTGGCAAGGACGATGTCGCTCAGGGCGGCGGGTCGGACGCCACCAAGGTCGACGACGCGCTGCGCCAGATCGAGCACGACGTCGCCGCGACCGTCGCCGGTGGCCGGTGACGCTCCGCCGCGGGGTGCGGATCGCGGTCGACGTCGGCAGCGTCCGGATCGGCGTCGCGGCGTGTGACCCGGCCGGTGTGCTCGCGACGCCGCTGGAGACCGTGCGCCGCGGGAACGGCGACCTGGCCCGCATCGCACACCTGGTGGCCCAGCGCGAGGCGATCGAGGTGATCGTGGGCCTGCCCCTGACGCTGTCGGGCACGGAGGGGCCGGCCGCCGCGGACGCCCGGGCGTTTGCGGACCGGCTCGCCGGGCATGTGGCACCATGCCCGGTGAGGCTGGTGGATGAAAGGATGACGACAGCAAGCGCCGCCAAGGCGATGCGCGCGGCCGGTGTCTCGGCGCGGCAGGGTCGGAACACCGTCGACCAGGCCGCGGCTGTGGCCATCCTGCAGGGCGCGCTCGACTACGAGCGGTCGTCGGGCCGCGCCCCGGGCGAACTGGTGTGGGTGGAGCCGCAATGAGCTACAGCGACCTCGTCGCCGAGGAGTCCCGTACGTCCCGGCGGGACCGCCGGCAGCGCCGGCGGCGCAAGCGGAGGCGGTTCGGGTCGTTCCTCGCGGTGCTGCTGTCGCTAGCCATCGTCGGGGGAATCGGGTACGGCGCCTGGCACTACGGGCGCACCTGGCTCGACGACATGTTCGCGCCGCCCCCCGACTACGAAGGGCCCGGGGAGGGCTCGGTCGAGGTCACGATCCCGCCCGAGTCGAGCCTGGGCGACATCGGCAGGATCCTGGCGGACGCCGACGTGGTCGCCAGCCGGGATGCGTTCGTCAACGCGGCCAACAACCATCCGCAGGGCCGGTCGATCCAGGCCGGCGACTACATCCTGATGCGGCGGATGAGCGCTGCCGATGCGGTGGCGGCCCTGCTGGAGCGCGCCGAGACCGCGGGGGTTCAGGTGACGATCCCCGAGGGCTTCCGCGTCGAGCAGATCGTGGCCCGGGTGGACGAGGAGACCGACTTCACCGCGGAGGACGTGACGGCCGTGCTCGATTCCGGCTCGCTTGAGCTGCCGGACTACGCGGGCGGCGAGCCGGAAGGCTTCCTGTTCCCGGCCACGTACCCCGTCCGCTCCGAGACGACCGCGGAGTCGCTGCTGCAGTCGATGGCCGACCGGTTCAGGACGGCCGAGGAGGATCTCAGCCTGGTCGGCCAGGCGGAGAGCCTCGGGTTGACGCCGCTGGAGGTCGTGACCATGGCCAGCATCATCCAGCGCGAGGTGCGGCACACCGAGGACATGCCGAACGTCGCCGAGGTGCTCCACAACCGGCTGTCGGGTGCCTGTGTCCAGCACGGCGTGCCGGAAGGGCTGCTGCAGATGGACTCGACCGTCCACTACGCGATCGGCGAGTTCGGCGACGCGTTCACCACGGACGATGAGCGCGCCGTCGACTCGCCGTACAACACGTACCGGAATCCCGGGCTGCCGCCGGGTCCGATCTCGGCCCCGGGGGAGAGCGCGCTGCGAGCGGCGCTGAACCCGTCGGGCGAGGGCTACTGCTACTTCGTGACGGTGGACCTCGAGACCGGCGAGACGAAGTTCGCGACCACCGAGGAGGAGCACCAGGCGAACGTGGCGGAGTCGCGGTCGTGAGCGGCCGGCGGTGTGCCGTCCTGGGCTCGCCGATCGGTCACTCGCTGTCGCCGGCGCTGCACCGTGCCGCGTACCGCCACCTCGGGCTGGACTGGTCGTACACCGCACACGAGGTGCGCGAGGCGGAGCTCGAGCCGTTCATCCGCAGCCTGGACGCATCGTGGCGTGGCCTGTCGCTCACGATGCCGCTCAAGCGGGCCGGCCTGGAGCTCGCGACCAGGGTCTCCGGGCTCGCGCGCTCCGTGCGGGCGGTCAACACGTTGATCATCGAAGACGACGGCACGGTGGTGGGGGAGAACACCGACGTGCCCGGCATGGTGGCCGCGGTCGAGCAGCGGGCGGGTGCGGTGACGCCGAAGTCCGCCTGCGTGTGGGGCGCGGGGGCGACCGCGGCGAGCGGTCTCGCGGCGCTGGCGATGCTCGGCGTCGCGGAGGTTCACGTGCACGCCCGTGACGCGTCCCGCGCTGGCGACGCCCTGCGAGTGGCCGTGGACCTGGAGCTTGACGTGACGGTCCGGCCGTGGCGGGTCGAGGAGGCGTGCGCGGCGGCGGACCTGGTGCTGTCGACCGTGCCGGCCGGCGTGGCCGACGCCGTGGCGGAAGCTCCCGGGGGGCTCTTCGTGGTCAACCA
>JBMCTR010000131.1:0-5616 GCA_048622955.1 Actinomycetota bacterium | reverse complement strand
CCACGCCATCCGGGCGGCATCGAACACGAAAGGACACATCACGATGGAAGGATCCTTCCACCGAGCCGTCGCCCTGGCCGCGATCGGCGTGTTGGCCATGGCTGCCTGCAGTGCCGGCAGCCAGGCCGACAGCGAAGCCGACGCGGACCCCGCGGCGACGCCGGGAGAGGCGGCGGACGCGACAGGGCCCGCCGATCCGAGCACCCTGACGATCGGCTTCACCGCGGAGCCGGCCAACCTCGACTTCACGACCACCGACGGCGCAGCGATTCCGGAGGCGCTGCTGGTCAACGTCTACGAAGGGCTCGTCAAGCTGGACCAGAGCACCGGTGAGATCGTGCCGTTGCTCGCCGAGTCCTGGGAGGTGAGCGACGACGGCCGGACCTACGACTTCACGCTGCAGGAGGGCGTGACGTTCAGCAACGGCGACGAGTTCACCGCCGAGGACGTGAAGTTCAGCATCGAGCGGGTGCAGTCCGAGGAGTGGACGATCTCCCTGAAGTCGGGCATGGACGTCGTCGAGGAGGTCGAGGTCCTCTCGCCGACCGAGGTCCGCGTCGTGCTGTCCGAGCCAAGCAACATGTGGCTGTTCCGGATGACAACCAGAATCGGGGCGATGTTCTCGCCGGACGGTGTCGACGACTTGGCCAACGAGCCGGTCGGCACCGGCCCGTACGAGGTCTCCGAGTGGAACCGGGGCGAGTCTCTCGTGCTGACCGCCAGGGACGACTACTGGGGCGAGCAGCCCGATATCGAGACCGTGACGCTGCGCTACCTCGACGATCCGACGGCGGCGAACAACGCGTTGCTGACCGAGGACATCGATGTCATCGGCACAGTGCAGGCGCCGGAGGCGCTGGACCGGTTCGAGGGCGACGAGCGCTTCCAGATCATCGAGGGGACGACGAACGGCGAGGTCGTGCTTTCGTTCAACAACGAGTCCGGGCCAATGAGCGACATCCGGGTGCGGCAGGCGGTCAAGCACGCGATCAACCGCGAGGCGCTACTGGAGACGGCCTGGGCCGGGCGCGGCTTCCTGATCGGCAGCCACGTGCCGCCCACCGACCCGTGGTACGAGGACCTCACCGACCTCTACCCGTACGATCCCGAGCGTGCTCGCGACCTGCTCGAGGAGGCGGGGCAGGAGGACCTGACGCTGCGTTTGCGCATCGCCAACCTGCCGTACGCGGTCGCGTCGGCACAGGTCGTGGAGTCGCAACTGGCCGAGGTCGGGATCACGGCCGAGATCGAGCCGCTCGAGTTCCCCGCGCGGTGGCTGGAGGAGGTGTTCAACGACGCCGACTACGACATGTCGATCATCGCCCACGTCGAGCCGCGCGACATCGGCATCTTCGGCGATCCGGACTACTACTTCCGGTATGACAGCCAGGAGGTCCAGGACCTGCTGGCCGAGGCCGACGTGGGGACCCAGGAGGAGTACGTGGAAGGTATGCGGCAGGTAGCGCGGACGATTGCAGAGGACGCCGCCGCCGACTGGCTGTTCCTGCTGCCCAACCTCATCGTCGCCGACGCCGACGTCTCCGGGCTGCCGGAAAACCGGGTCAACGAGTCGTTCGACCTCACGACGATCTCCCGGTCCTGACCACTCGTTCGGATCGTCCGGACACCGGGCGAAAGGGAGTGCACCGTGCTGCTGCAACTGCTTCGGCGGACGTTGGTGTTCACCCTCACGCTGGTGCTGGCCTCGATCGCCGTGTTCGCCTTCATGGTGGTGCTGCCGGGCGACCCCGCGCGGGTCGCCCTCGGCATCCAGGCGACGGAGGAGGCGCTCGCGGCCACCCGTGCGGAGTTCGGTCTCGACCGGCCGCTCGTCGTCCAGTACCTGGACTGGGTGGGCGGCCTGCTACGAGGCGACTTCGGCGTGTCGTACGTGACGCGCGCGCGCATCGGCCCGTTGGTGTCTGACCGGCTGCAGGTCACCGCGTGGCTCGTGGGCGCCGGCATGCTGGTCGCGCTTGTGGTGGCGCTGCCGCTGGGCATCCTGTCCGCGATGCGTCACCGGCAGGTTAGCGGGATGGCGCTGTCCGGCGCCGCGCAGGTCGGGATGGCCGTCCCCAACTTCCTGGCCGGCATCCTGCTGGTCACCGTGGTCTCGGTGCAGCTGGGCTGGCTGCCGTCGGGCGGCTGGGTCGCGCCGGTCGAGGACCCCGCGGAGTTCCTGCGCCGGCTGGTGCTGCCCGCGCTGGCGCTCGGGCTGGTCCAGGGTGCCGTGGTCACCAGGTACGTACGATCGGCCGTGCTCGACGTCATGCGGGAGGACTACCTGCGCACGGCGCGGGCCAAGGGGCTCGGACCGTACCGTGCCCTGGTGAGGCATGGGCTGCGCAACGCCGCCATCCCGGTCGTCACGGTGCTGGCTCTGCAGTTGGCGACGCTGCTCATCGGAGCCGTGGTGGTCGAGCGGGTCTTCGTCATCCCGGGCCTGGGCAGCCTGCTGCTGGACGGTGTGGCGAACCGGGATCTGCTGCTCGTGCAGAACGTCGTGATGGTGCTGGTGGTCGCGGTGCTGCTGGTCAACTACCTGGTCGACGTCCTCTACACGATCCTGGACCCGCGGCTGCGGAGGGTGGCATGAGCGGCATGGATGGCAGGGAGGTGCGGAGCGGCCCGGGCGGCGTAGCTGGCACAGGCGGCACAGGCGGCACAGTCGGCGTCCGCGCGCTCAACCCCAGCCTGCTCGTGGGCGGCCTGCTCGTCGTGCTGGTGATCGGCGCGGCGCTGTTGTCGTTCGCCTGGACCCCGTACGATCCGACCCACATCGACGCTGCAGACCGCCTCGCCGGCCCCGGCGGCGAGCACTGGCTCGGCACCGACAAGTTCGGCCGTGACGTGTTCAGCCAGTTGCTGGTGGGTGCCCGGACCACGCTGTTCGTGGGGATCGTCGCGGTCGGCATCGCCGCGGTCATCGGCACACCGCTGGGCATCTTCGCCGGCATGGGGATGCGGTGGGCGAGCGAGGTCGTGATGCGGCTGAACGACCTGCTGCTGGCGTTCCCGGCGCTGCTGATGGCGATCATGTTCGCCGCGGTGTACGGGCCGAGCACGCTGACCGCGATGGTGGCGATCGGCATCGCGACCGTTCCCGCGTTCGCCCGGCTGGCCCGTAGCGGCACGCTGCAGGTGATGAGCACCGAGTACGTGCTCGCGGCGCGTGCCGCGGGGCGCCGCCGCGCCGCGATCGGCGTCCGGCACGTGCTGCCGAACATCGCCGGGCTGGTGATCGTGCAGAGCTCCGTCGCGTTCGCGATCGCGATCCTGGCTGAGGCGGCGCTGTCGTTCCTCGGGTTCGGCACCCGGCCGCCGACGCCGTCGTGGGGGCGGATGCTGCAGGAGTCGCAGGAACTGCTGCACTCGGACCCGCGGCTGGCGCTGTGGCCGGGAGCGGCCATCGCGCTGGCGGTGCTCGGCTTCAACCTGCTCGGCGACGGCCTGCGTGACCGGTTCGATCCCCGGTTGGAGGTGCGCCGGTGAGCACCCGGACGAGCGAGCTGGCGGACTGGGCCGAAGCGCCGGGCGCCGCCGCGCTGCAGGTGAGTGACCTGCAGGTGGCTGCGGGTGAGCTGCCGCTCGTCAAGGACGTCTCCTTCACGCTCGCGGCCGGCGAGCGCGTCGGCCTCATCGGCGAGTCCGGTTCGGGCAAGTCGCTGACGGCGCTCGCGCTGATGGGCTTGCTGCCCGAGGAGGTGCACGCGCAGGGGTCCGTCCGGCTCATGCCAATCCACAACATCCGACGTTGTGGATTGGCATCAACCTCAGCGGATGTCGACGTCGAGCTGATCGGCGCGGGGGAGCGCCGGATGTCGAAGATCCGGGGCGACCGGATGGCGATGGTGTTCCAGGAGCCGATGACGGCGCTGAACCCGGTGATGCGGGTCGGCGACCAGGTGGCCGAGGTGATGCTGCTGCACGGTCGCCGGCCGGACCGGCGGCGCGCCCGCGAGGCGGCCGTCGAGTTGCTCGCCGCGGCGCGGCTTCCGGAGCCGGAGGCGACGGCGCGGGCGTACCCGCACCAGCTGTCCGGCGGGCAGCGGCAGCGTGTCGTCCTGGCGATCGCGTTGGCCAACGACCCGGCCGTGCTGCTGTGCGACGAGCCGACGACCGCGTTGGACGTAACGGTCCAGGCGCACATTCTCGAGCTCATCCTCGACGGAGTCAGGCAGCGCGGGACCGCGCTACTGTTCATCACCCACGACCTGGCCGTGGTGGCCACCGTGTGCGAGCGGGTACTCGTGATGTACGGCGGCCGCATCGTCGAGGCGGGTCCGGTCGAAGAGGTGTTCACCGAACCGCGGCACCCGTACACCCGCGGGCTGCTCGACGCGTCCGACCTGGACGCGCCCAGGGGAGACGGCCGGTTGCGGACGATCCCCGGCACCGTCCCGGCCGCGGGCAGGTTCCCGGACGGGTGCGTGTTCCGCAACCGGTGCCCCAGGGCGACGGCCGAGTGCGCGACCTTCCCGGAATGGACAGGTACGGCGCAGCACGGCTTCGCCTGCTGGCACCCCGTGGGAGGTCGCGATGGCTGACGTGCCGGTCCTGCGCGTCCAGGACGTCCACCGGCGGTACCGGCGCCCGCGCACGTCGCTGCTTCGCGCCGGCAGCGCGGTGCACGCCGTGCGGGGCGTGTCCTTCGACGTCCGGCCGGGCCAGCGGTTCGGGCTGGTCGGCGAGTCCGGCTCCGGCAAGTCGACGCTGATCCGGCTGCTCGCTGCGCTGGACCACCCGACGTCCGGCCGAATCGAGTTCGAAGGGTCCCGGATCTCCGGGCGACCTGAGCGGCGGTTGCGGTTCCTGCGCCGCCGGCTGCAGGTGGTGTTCCAGGACCCGATGGGCTCGCTGGACCCGCGGATGCGCGTGCGCGACATCATCGCCGAGCCGCTGGTCGCACAGGGGGAGGCGGCGTCGCCGGAGCGCGTCCGGGAGATGCTGGCCGCGGTCCGGCTGCCGCAAGACAGCGGGGACCGGTACCCGCACCAGTTCTCCGGCGGAGAGCGGCAGCGCATTTCGATCGCCCGGGCGCTGTCCATCAGGCCTTCGGTGCTGGTCGCGGACGAGCCGGTGAGCGCCCTCGACGTCTCGGTGCGCGCGCAGATCCTGAACCTCATCGCGGACCTGGCCGACGAGTACTCGCTCACGGTGGTGTTCGTCTCCCACGACCTGGCCGTGGTTCGGCACCTGTGTGACACGATCGCCGTCCTGCACCACGGCCAGCTCGTGGAGCTCGGACCGTCCGATCAGGTCTACGAGCGGCCCGAGCACCCGTACACCCGGCGGCTGGTCGCGGCCGTGCCCACGGTGCGGCGTGCGCTGGCCGGCGTGGGCGCCACCGAACTGGCCGCGGAGATGGCCCACGCGGGTGCCGACCCCACCGACACCGCCGAGGACGAACTGGCGTGACGCGGTCCGTCGCCGAGCCGGCCGTGGGTGGAGTCAGCCGGACGTGCCCGCCAGCGCTTTCGGAACCATGCGGAACGGCACGGTTACCGCCTTGGTCTGGTCGACGGTGCCAGCGATCAAGAGATTCAGACTCGGACAAAACCATAACCACGAGCCGGTGGCACCGGTGTGACCGATCACGCCTGGAATCCGCCGACC
>JBMCTR010000130.1:0-5639 GCA_048622955.1 Actinomycetota bacterium | reverse complement strand
CGTTCGCCGCGTCGAGCAGCATCACGGCGCAGTCGACCGCCGCCAGCACGCGGTAGGTGTCCTCGGAGAAGTCGGCGTGGCCCGGTGTGTCGAGCAGATTGATGATGTTGTCGCCGTACTCGAACTGCAGCGCTGCACTGGTGATGGAGATCCCCCGGGCGCGCTCCATCGCCATCCAGTCCGACACGACGCCCTTGCGCCCGGCCTTGCCGTGCACCGCCCCCGCCTTGCCGATCACCCGGGCGTGCAGCGCGAGGGCCTCGGTGAGCGTGGACTTGCCGGCGTCCGGGTGGCTGATCACCGCGAACGTCCGGCGCCGGCCGGCCTCGTTGAGCACCTCGGTCGCGCTCATGCCGGCCGCTCCGCACCGCGCAGCCTGGAGATCTCCGTCCGCAGGTCTGCGGAGAACGCCTCGGCGGTCGCCAACTCGGCGCGCAGCTCCGAGCAACGCTGCTCGGCCGCGGAACGGTACGTCTCCAACCGCTCGACGAGGTCCGCGCGCCGGTTGACAACCGTCTCGTCGAGGGCGTCCAGTGCGGCAAGCAGGTCGCGCGTCTCGTCCAGCGAGAAGCCGAGCGGCTTCATCCGCTTGACGAGATTCAGCCGAGCGACGTCGGGCTCGGTGTAGAGCCGGAAGCCGCCCTTGGTCCGCGCCGAGGGACGCACCAGCCCGACCTCCTCGTAGTACCGGATGGTGCGCAGCGACAGGCCGGTGCGTTCGGCGACCTCACCGATCTGCATGTGCTGCAACGACACGGGACACCTCGACCGTTGAACAGGGACGAATCATTCAGGCTACCCTTACGTGAGCGTTGGGACGGAACGCCCTCAGGTGACGCTCGTCACGGCCGTGGTTGTAGGCGTCAAACCTCACGTTTCGGTAAAGTGTGGCGGCCGAGTCGAGTCGGAGCCAGGAGGGCACGTGCCGCAGTTCAGGATCCACCTCGCGGATGGCGGCGAAGAGATCGTCACCGCGTCGCGCGCGACGGTCGACGGTCCCGTCACCGTCTTCGAGAACCCCGGCGGCGGAAGCAGCTGGAGGGTCGTCCGGGAGGTGCCCAACACCGAGATCAAGACCGTACAGCGCCGCATCATCGAGGGCGGTGGCATGGCCCGGTGGATCACCGAGCGGCCGCGCCGGGTGACCGCTTCCCGCACGTGGCCCTGACACCGTGGACGAGCCCTGCCGCCGGGCAGCGTGATGGTCAATGTCGAACGCGATGATCAAAACAGCGTGATCAAGCTTTATCCGGCGTGCAAGTGCATTTTTGATCATCGCGTTCGACATTGACCATCACGTTTGCTGGCGCCAAGGGGTGAGCCGCTCGGCCGCGATCGCTCAGGCCGCCTCCGAGCTGAGGTCAACGCGACGCAGCAGTTGCGCGTTCGCAGCCACCACGATGGTGGACAGGCTCATCAGCACCGCGCCGACCGCCATCGGCAGCACGAACCCGGCCCAGGCGAGCACACCCGCGGCGAGGGGAAGCGCCAGCACGTTGTAGCCGGCCGCCCACCACAGATTCTGGACCATCTTGCGGTAGGTGGACTGCGACAGTCGCCGCACCGCGACAACGGCCCGCGGGTCATCGGAGGCGAGCACGATGCCGGCCGACTCCATGGCGACGTCCGTCCCGGCACCGATCGCGATGCCCACGTCGGCTCGCGCGAGCGCCGGCGCGTCGTTCACGCCGTCGCCGACCATGGCCACGGTCTTTCCGCGCCGTTGCAGGTCCGCGACCGCGGAGTCCTTGTCCTCCGGCAGCACCTCGGCGAACACCTCGTCGATGCCGAGGTCAGCCGCCACGGCATTCGCGACCTGCTCGGCGTCACCGGTGATCATCGCGACGGTCATCCCGCCGCGGTGCAGGGCCTCGACCGCCGCGCGGGACTCGTCCCGTACCCGGTCCTCCAGCGCGAGCGCGCCGACGACGTCGCCGTCGCGGACGACGTGAAGCACGGCGCCGCCGCGCCGCTCCCAGCCGGCGAGCGTGCCTCGCACCGCGCCGGGGACGGTCAGGCCGCGCTCGCGCACCAGGGCCGGGCCGCCCACGGCGACGTCCGCGCCGTCCACTTCCGCCTCCACGCCTCGCCCGGTCATCGAGCGGAAGCCGGTGGCGGTCGGGACGTCCAGACCTCGCCGCCCGGCAGCCGACACGATCGCCTGGGCCAGCGGGTGCTCGCTGTCGGACTCGACAGCAGCGGCCAGCGCGAGCACGGCGTCCTCGTCGCCGTCGACCGCGGCGACCCCGGTGACGGCGTGCTCCGCCCTGGTCAGCGTTCCGGTCTTGTCGAACAGCACCGCGTCGACCTTGCGCATCAGCTCGAGCGCCAGCCGGTCCTTGACCAGGATGCCCTGCCGGGCGGACTTCGACGTCGCGATGGACGTCACCAGCGGGATGGCCAGCCCCAGCGCGTGCGGGCAGGCGATGATCAACACCGTGACCGAGCGGGTCAGGGCGCTGTCCGGCTGGCCCAGCAGTGCCCAGACGGCGACCGTCACGGCCGCCACGGCGACGGCCACGTAGAACAGCATCGCCGCCGCGCGGTCGGCCAGCACCTGAGTCCGCGATCTCGACTGCTGCGCCGCCGCGACCATCCGCTGGATGCCGGCGAGCGCGGTGTCCTCGCCGACCGCGCCGACGCGGACGCGCAGCGCGCCGTCGGTCGCGACGCTGGCGGCGATGACCCGGTCCCCCTCGCCGCGCGGCACCGGGTTGGCCTCGCCTGTGATCATCGACTCGTCGAGCTCCGCGGCACCGTCGACGATCTCGCCGTCCGCCGGCACCCGCGAACCGGGCCGCACGAGGACGATGTCGCCGACGGCCAGGCTGTCGATGCGCACGGTCTCGACCGCACCGGACGGCCCGACGCGCTCGGCCTCGTCCGGCAGCATTTCGGCGAGCGCCGCAAGCGCGCCCTGCGCCTGCCCGATCGCGCGCATCTCCATCCAGTGGCCGAGCAGCATGACCACGATCAGCAGCGAGAGCTCCCACCACACCTCGACGGCGAACAGGCCGAGCGTCGCCGCCCAACTGGCCAGGAACGCGACCGTGATCGCCATGCCGATCAGCAGCATCATCCCGGGCTGCCGGGCCCGCGCCTCTCCCGCCGCCCCGGCGACGAACGGCCAACCGCCGTAGCCGAAGATCACTGTGCCCAGCACCGGCGCCACCCACTCGACGCCCGGGAACTCCAGCGAGTAGCCGAACCACTCCATCACCAGCGGGCTCGTCGCGACGACCGGGAGCGCGAGGATCAGGGACAGCCAGAACCGCTCGCGGAACATCGCCGGGCTGTGACCTGCGTGCGCATCATGCCCGCCATGGCCCCCATGTTCGCGGTGTTCGCCGTGTTCGCCACGTACGTCGTGCCCGTCTTGCCCACCATGGGCGGCGGCATCGCCGTGACCGTGCTGGTCATCAGCCGAGCGGTCGTCGCGAGCCCCCATCGTGCCGGCAGCGGCGTCCGGTTGATCGGTGCGGTCCATGCTGGCGATCCTTCCGACACCAGCCTTTATACCCCATAGGGGTATCTTTGGAAACCCCGTCCTCGGCTACCCGCCCGGTGCGTTTCGTGATCAGGGCGACTCCGGTGAGTCTCCTACGTCACCAGATTCACCCTGACGGTGAAAAACGATCAAGAAGGCCGGTCGACGTCGGCTTCCAGCCGGTCGAAGTAGTGCTCGGCGAAGATGCGCGCCACCAGCTCCGCCCGGCTACTCACCCCGACCTTGCCGAACAGCGACTTGATGTGGTCTCGCACGGTGTGCGGCGAGATGCCGAGTTGCTGGGTCATCTCCGCCGTTGACATCCCGCGCGCCAGGAACCGCAGCACATCCTGCTCGCGGTGGGTAAGCCCGTAGCCGAGCGCCAGCAACGGCATCAGGTCGGGCGGCTGTGCGGGCATGATCACCACGGCGACCTCGTCGCCGGCGGGCTCGGCGCCGTCCAGGCAGGTCGCGTGCAGGTGGAGCCAGCCCTGGCTCACCGTTCGCACCTGCGCGGAGGCCGGCCCGGCGGCTCTCCCCGCTCTTGCCGCCCGCGCCCTCGCGGCGACCACATAGACGGGTTCGGGCACCGGCTCCATGCCCGTCGCGCTCCCGCGGGTCAGCTCGGCGAGCCGCTCCCGGCCCTCCGCTGTGATGGACTGGATCTCCCCCGCCTTGTCCAGGATGACCAGTGCGGGGCCGCGCTCGGGCGACGTCGCGGGAGCGGCCAACGCGAACCGCGCCCGCAGCGCTGCGGCGACCAGCGGGGTGACCGCCGCCAGCCGGTCGAGCTCCAGCCCACTGAACGTCGCGCCGCCGGTTCGCACCAGCTGCACGACGCCCCAGCAGGAGCCGTCCCGTGCCGTGAAGGTGGCGCGTAGCTCGTCGCTGATCCCGAGGTCGCGGTACATCGTCGCGTAGCGGCGGCTGCGCGGCAGGTCTCCGCCCGTCGCTTCCCGGAGCGTCGCGGCGGGCGGCTCCCTGCGGGCGAGGTCGACGAACTTGTTGTAGTCGTCGTCGAGCAACTCGTTGTCCCAGAACGGCTTGCACATCGCCGGCGGTATGGCCCGTACCACGCCGTCGGTCGGCAACACCGTCGTCGGGTCGGTGCGCAGCAGCAACAGCCCGTCGTGGGGAACGGCCGAGCGCAGGTCGTCGGCGAGCGCCCGCAGCAGCGGGCGCGCCTCGAGGTCGGCGCGGCACAGCCGCTCGATCCGCTCCTGGAAGCGGCTGGTGGTCCGCAGCGCCGACGGAGCGATCGCCATGCCCACAACCTACGCCCTCCGGCCGCCCGCACGCCCCCCTCAGATGGGGGATGGAATTCGCACCCGGAAGGGGCGAGGCTGGCGGACAGTGAGTGACATGAGGGAGTTCGTGCACGAGGTGCCCGCGACCCGGATCGTGCTGGCTCCCGGCAGCGTCGACCGGGTTCCCGCGGAGTGCGCGAGGCTGGGGCTTCGCAGCGTCCTGGTCATCGCCGGCGGATCGGCGGAGGGCGCCGGCGACCGGGTGGAGGCCCTCCTCGGCCGGTGCGCGGCGGGCAGGGTACGGCAGGTTGCGCAGCACGTCCCCGAAGCCCTCGCCAACGAGGCCGTCGCCAGCGCCAAGGCCGCGGGAGCGGACGGGCTGTGCTGCGTCGGCGGCGGCTCGGCGACCGGCCTCGCCAAGGCGGTGGCCGTGGAGCTGGACCTGCCCATCGTGGCCGTCCCGACCACCTACGCCGGCTCCGAGGCCACACCGGTCTACGGCATCACCGGTGAGCGCAAGCGGACCGCGTCCGACCCGGCCGCCCGGCCGTCGACGATCATCTACGATCCCGAGCTCAGCATCGCGCTTCCCGCCCGGACCACTGCCGCGAGCGGCTGCAACGCCCTCGCCCACGCCGCCGCGGCGCTGTCCGGCCCCACGTACGACCCGCTGGCCCGGCTGTACGCCGCCGAGGCCGTCAGGCTGCTCGCACGGGCGCTGTCGGCGGCGGTCAACAGCCCGCACGACCTCGCCGTCCGAGGCGACCTGCTCTGGGCGTCGTGGCTGGCCGGCTCGGCGCTCACGGCCACCGGGACCGGCCTGCACCACCGCCTGTGCCACGTGCTCGGCGGCAGCTACCGGCTGGTGCACGCGGACGTGCACGCGGTGCTGCTGCCGCACACGG
>JBMCTR010000129.1:0-5715 GCA_048622955.1 Actinomycetota bacterium | reverse complement strand
CGACCAACCTGCAGCAGATGCTCACCACCCGCGGCATCCGCGAGGTGGTCGTGTGCGGCATCCAGACCGAGCAGTGCTGCGAGACGACCGCCCGGGTGGCCTCCGACCTCGGTTTCGACGTGACGTTCGTGACCGACGCCACCGCCACGTTCCCCATCGCCCACCGGGACGCGCCGGCCGACCGGAGCATCGACGAGGTCCTGGCCGACCCGACGACGTTGTCCACGGACGAGGTCATCAGCAGGACCGAGTACGCGCTCGCCGGTCGCTTCGCGGCGATCAAGTCCGTCGACGACCTGACCGCGCGATAGCGGATCGCCCGCAGGCCGCGTCCCGCCCGGCGCCGCCCGATTCGCACCGGCAGGCAGGACATCGTCATCACCCGCGTCTTCGACGCGCCGCGGGACGTCGTGTTCAAGGCGGTCATCGACCCGACACTGATCCCGGCATGGTGGGGCCCGCGAGCGGCGACCGTCGAGGTCGACGTCATGGACGCGAAGCCCGGCGGGCCGGCTCACCGATCAGGCGGGCCGGCACGGCGATGTCGACCTCGGCGCCCACGGCCCCACGGTACGGTCTCGTCGTCTCGGCGTCGGCCGAAGCGTCCGGGCTCCGCGGCACCCGTCAACCACGCGCAGCAGCGATGCGGGCGAACTCCTCGACGCCCAGTTGCTCGCCGCGCGCCCGCGGGTCCACGCCCGCTGCCCGCAGCAGCCGCTCGGCTCCGGCCGTGGAGCCCGCCCAGCCGCTGAGCGCGGCCCGCAACGTCTTGCGCCGCTGCGCGAACGCCGCGTCGATCACCTCGAACACCGCGTGCCGGTCGGCTCCCGTCTCCGGCGGCGGCCGCCGGTCCAGCGCGACGAGCCCGGAGTCCACGTTGGGCACCGGCCAGAACACGGTGCGGCTCACCCCTCCGGCAGGTCGCACGTCCGCGTACCAGGCGACCTTGACCGACGGCACGCCGTACGTCCGGGACCCGGGCTCGGCGGTGAGCCGGTCGGCGACCTCCTGCTGCACCATGACCAGCCCGCGGCGCAGTGCGGGAAAGGTCTCGAGAAAGTGCAGCAGGACGGGCACCGCCACGTTGTAGGGCAGGTTGGCCACCATCGCCGTCGGGGCCGGGCCGGGCAGCGACGTCACCCGCATCGCGTCCGCGGTCACGACCTCCAGCCGCCCGGCGAACGCCGGCGCGTACGCCGCGACGGTCGACGGCAGCGCGGCGGCGAGCACCTTGTCCACCTCGACGGCGACGAGCCGCGAGACGGCCGGCAGCAGCGCGAGGGTGAGCGAGCCCAGCCCGGGTCCGACCTCGACCGCGACATCGTCGGGCCGCAACGCCGCAACCCGGACGATGCGCCGCACCGTGTTGCCGTCGATCACGAAGTTCTGGCCGCGGGCCTTCGATGGGCGGAGGCCGAGCGATGCCGCGATCCGGCGCACGTCCGCCGGTCCCAGCAGCCGCACGGCCTCCGCCTCCCCCGCCGCATCCGGGTCAGGGTTGCCCGGCACGGCATGGTGGGCCAACGGCCTGTCCTGCCCGCCAGGTCAGGGAGCACTGCCAGGCAGCCACGGCCACGCCCCTCAGCTGGTCGGTAGCCCGAGCTCGCTGGCACAGGCCGGCCAGTCGCCGTAGTGCCCACGCGCGGCGACCACCTTCTCCGCGATCCGAATCTGCTCGGCCTTGCTGTTCTCGTGCGGGTAGCCCGTGCCGCCGTACGCCTGCCACGTCTGGAGCGAGAACTGCAGGCCTCCGTAGTAGCCGTTGCCGGTGTTGATGGACCAGTTGCCGCCGGACTCGCACTGCGCAAGGTCGTCCCACACGCCGGCGTCGCCCGTCGGCGGATCCGGCTCCGGACGCTCCTTGGTGCCCTCGACCACGATCCGGTCCACCGGTTCGGTGACGACCGTCTCCGAGACGACCTGCCGCTCGGATTCCTCCCCGTCGACATAGACGACCTCGACGACCCGCCTCAGCTCGCCGTCCTCGCCCTCCTGCTCGACGGTCGACTCGTCCTCGTACATCGAGTCGTCCGTCCTGGTCTCGGTCTCGTACTCGATCGGGACCGTCTCGGTCTCCTCCTCCACGGTCACGCGCTTGACCTCGATCTCCATGCCCCGGACGACGCGTTCGTCCGGTTCGGGCTCCACGAGGTCGCGCTCTCCGAGCTCGACCCCGAGGTCGCGCAGCGCGTTGCGGACGGTCAGGGCCGTGGTCGTCGCCTCGCGCTCCTCGCCGTCGGCGACGAGGACGACGTCCTTGGGGGTGCGGACCTCGAAGCTGAGGCCACTGCGGCCGATGCCGCGCGAGCGCGCGACCGAGACCTCGGCGCCCTGTGCCCGGATGCCCAGGTCGTCAAGGGCTTCGTCGACCGACAGGGCGGTCGTCCAGACCTTGCGCTCCACGCCGTCGAGGGTCACGATGACCTGCCGGGCGTACCGGACCGAGATCGTCATCCCCTCGCGGATCGAGCTCGACGGCGACGGCACGACGACATCGCGCTCCGCGACCTCGATCCCCTCCTCCGCGAGGACGTCGCCGACGGTATCGCCGAACGTCTGCACCGACCGGGTGCGGCCGTCGACACTGAGCTCCACGGTGTTGTCGAAAGTCGTGTAGGCGGCGGTCCCGCCCACGAGTGCTGTGACCACGGCAGCGTTGATCGCAACCGTCTTCACGGACAGGCTCACTGGACTCCTGGTGTCTCGCTTCCCCCCGGGCACGGGCCCCAACCAGCGCGCCATGTCCCCCGTGGCGCCGCCTGGATGCTCGACCCCGGCCGACAGTCACGGAACGGTAACGGTTATGGGGTCGAATGCTCAAGCCCGGCGCGCGACTACCAGGTCCCGAATGCCTGGAACGTGGCGTCTTGCAGTGCCCCGCAGACCGTGTCGAGGTCGCGATCCTGCACTTCGGCGATCTTCCGGACGGTGATCGGGACGAGGTACGGCGCGTTCGGTCGGCCGCGGTACGGGTGGGGCGTCAGGAAGGGCGCGTCCGTCTCCACCAGTACCCGGTCGGCCGGGGTCGCGCCGAGCGCCTCACGCAGGGGTCCGGCATTGGCGAACGTGACGGTTCCGGCGAACGAGAGGAACCAGCCGCGGGCGGCGCACGTCCGCGCCATGGCCGCGTCGCCGGAGAAGCAGTGGAAGACGACCCGGTCGGGAGCGCCGGCGTCCTCGAGGATCCGCAGGACGTCGGCGTGAGCGTCCCTGTTGTGGATGACCAGCGCCTTGCCGTGCCGGCGCGCGATCTCGAGGTGGGCGCGGAAGGACTGCTCCTGGGCCTGCCTGCCCTCCGGTCCGGTCCGGTAGAAGTCGAGGCCGGTCTCGCCGACGGCGCGGATGCGGTCGGACGAGCCCGCCAGCCGGTCGATCTCCGCGAGCGCCTCGTCGAGTCGTCCGGCCGCGGCCAGCCGTGGCGCCTCGTTGGGGTGGAGGGCGACGCCCGCGACCACGCCGTCGTAGCGGCCCGCTGCCTTGGCCGCCCACTCCGAGCCGGCGACGTCGGTGCCGACCTGCACGACGCGGGTGACGCCCACGGCAGCCGCCTCGGCAAGCTCGCGGTCCGGATCCGGCCGGTGGTCCGGACCGCGGCCGATGTCGAGGTGGCAGTGCGTGTCCGTCACCGGGGCGGGCAGCGGCTCCGGCGCGGGGGGCCGCCCGCTCACCCGGCGCGCTCCTCCAACCGCGCAAGTTCCTCGTCGACGACGCTCGGGTCGAGCTTGGTGAACGCCGGGGACGGCTTGCCCACCGGCGTGCCGGGCACGACGGGTGTCGACTCCCAGCGGCCCGTGCCGCGGTCGTCGTCCAGCATCAGCACGGGGTACGCCGGGCCTCCGTCCAGGTCGTCCACCTCACGGATGACGGGCCGGTCCGACCACGCGCCGCTGCCGCCGAGCGTCTCGTGCACCCGCTGCGCCGAGTGCGGCAGGAACGGCGTGAGCAGCGTCTTGCAGTCGTCGGCCGCCTGCGCGGCCACGTGGAGGACCGTCCGCATCCGGTCGGGGTCGTCGTCCCTGAGCTTCCACGGCTGCTGCTGCGACAGGTAGGTGTTCGCCTCGCCGACCGCCCGCATCGCCTCCGTGATGGCGGCCTTCTGCCGGTGCCGCGTGATGAGGTCTCCGACCGTTCCGAACGCCGACCGCGTGGTCTCCAGCAGGTCGCGGTCCGCGTCGGTGAGGGGGCCCGCCTCCGGGATGGCGCCGACGTTGCGGGAGATCAGCGACGCCGTCCGGTGCACCAGGTTGCCCCAGCCGGCCACCAGCTCGTCGTTGTTGCGGCGGACGAACTCGGCCCACGTGAAGTCCGTGTCGTGGGTCTCCGGACCGGCGACGGAGATGAAGTACCGCAGCGCGTCCGCGTCGTAGCGGGACAGGAAGTCGTTGACGTAGATCACCACGCCGCGCGACGAGGAGAACTTGCGGCCTTCCATGGTCAGGAACTCGCTGGAGACCACCTCGGTCGGCAGCTGCAGCTCGCCGAACCGGCCGGGCTGCCCGTCCCTGGACCCCCGCCCGCTGTACCCCAGCAGCTCCGCGGGCCAGATCTGGGCGTGGAAGGTGATGTTGTCCTTGCCCATGAAGTAGTACGAGTAGGCCTGCGGATCGCACCACCAGGCTCGCCACGCGTCGTCGTCGCCCATGCGGCGGGCCCACTCGATGGAGGCCGACAGGTAGCCGATGACCGCGTCGAACCAGACGTACAGCCGCTTGTTCGGGTTGTCCTCCCAGCCCGGGAGCGGCACGGGCACCCCCCAGTCGATGTCGCGGGTCATCGCCCGGGGCCGCATGTCGTCGAGCAGGTTGAGGCTGAACTTCAGCACGTTCGGCCGCCAGTCGGTGCGGGTGCGCAGCCAGCCGCCGAGGTCGTCGGCCAGCGCCGGCAGGTCGAGGAAGAAGTGCTCGGTCTCGACGAACTTCGGCGTCTCCCCGTTGATCCGCGACCGGGGGTTCTTCAGGTCGGTCGGGTCGAGCTGGTTGCCGCAGTTGTCGCACTGGTCGCCGCGGGCGCCGTCGTACCCGCAGATCGGGCAGGTGCCCTCGATGAAGCGGTCCGGCAGCGTCCGCCCGGTCGACGGCGAGATCGCGCCCTGCGTCGTCTGCTCGATCATGTACCCGTTGCGGTGCAGGGTCTTGAACAGCTCCTGCGCCACCGCGTAGTGGTTGCGCGTCGTGGTGCGCGTGAACAGGTCGTACGACAGCCCGAGGTCGCGCAGGTCGCGCACGATCACACGGTTGTAGCGGTCGGCGAGCTCCCGCGGGCTGGTGCCTTCCTGCTCGGCCTGGACGAGGATGGGCGTGCCGTGCTCGTCCGTCCCGCTGACCATCAGAACGTCGTTGCCCGCCATGCGCATGTACCGGCTGAACACGTCGGACGGGACGCCGAAGCCGGAGACGTGGCCGATGTGCCGCGGCCCGTTCGCGTATGGCCAGGCCACGGCCGTGAGCACATGACGAGTCATGCTCCCGATCGTAGAGGTCGGTCGTACCGTCCCCCAACTGCCTTCCGCCGGGGCCGACGGGTTCGATCACGTTCGGCAGGCCCGGCCCTGCCGCGGCAGGCGTGCGGGCCTCGTGGCGTCAGGCCGGGCCTGCCGAACGTGATCGAACCACCGCGTCGTATACGGTGCGTTTGGGCCGGTTGACCTCACGGGCGACGGCAGCGACCGCCTCCTTGCGCGGCACGCCGGCGGCCTCCCGGTCGGCCACGAGCGCC
>JBMCTR010000128.1:0-5726 GCA_048622955.1 Actinomycetota bacterium | reverse complement strand
CGACGACCCACAGGTCGCCGCGGACCAGCGCACCCGGCTGGAGGAGGCCGGCTGTGTGGTTGCCCCGACCGGCGCGCGGGCCGCACTGCTCGCCGCCGCGGTGGCCGCCCGGCGCCCCGAGCTTGCGGAGGAGACGCCGTGACCGCCACCCCCACCAGCCCCACCGTGCCCACCGTGCCCGTCGCACTCGTGACCTACTCCAGCAAGCCGCGCGGCGGGGTCGTGCACACCCTCGCCGTCGCGGAGGCGCTGCACCGCCGTGGGGTTCCCGTGCACGTCTACGCGCTGGGCGACCCGCAGGCGGGCTTCTTCCGTGAGGTCGCGGCCCCGTACACGATCATCGAGGCGCCGCCGTGGGCGCCGACGCTCGAGGAGCGGGTGTTCGCCTCCATCGACAGACTGACCGACGGGCTGCGGCGCGAGCTGGGGGAGGGGCCGCACATCCTGCACGCGCAGGACTGCATCGCCGCGCGCGCCGCGGGGCGATTGCGCAGCGACGGCCGGCGGGTGGTCGTGGTCCGCACGGTGCACCACATCGACGAGTTCTCGACCCCCGCACTGGTGGAGTGTCAGGAGCAGTCGATCATCGAGCCGGACCACGTGCTCGTGGTCAGCCGGCACTGGCAGCGGCTGCTGGAGAGCGAGTTCGGTGTGCGCCCGGACATCGTGCCGAACGGTGTGGACACCGCGAGATTCGCCAGCCCGGGCGCGGTCTCGCCGGCCGCCCTGCGGGCGCGGGCCGGCCTGGACGACGGCTTCGTGTTCCTCACCGTCGGAGGGCTCGAGCCGCGGAAGGGGAGCCTGCACCTGGTCGAGGCGCTGGCGAAGGCGCGCACGGCGGTCGAGCCGGCGCCGCGGCTCGCGGTGGTCGGGGGGCACTCGTTCCAGGACCACCGGCAGTACCGGGACCGCTGCCTCGCCAGGGCGGAGGAGCTCGGGCTCACCGGCGATGGGCTGGTGCTGCTCGGGACGGTGCCGGACGCGGAGTTGCCCGCGTGGTACCACGCCGCGGACGCGTTCGCGTTCCCGTCCGTGACCGAGGGCTGGGGACTGGTCGTGCTGGAGGCGATGGCGGCGGGCCTGCCGGCCGTGACCTCCGACATCCCGGTGTTCCGGGAGTACCTCACCCCGGACGATGCGGTGCTCGTGCCCCCGGGCGACCCCGATGCGCTGGCCGACGCGATGGCGCGGCTCGTCGGCGACGCGGAGCTGCGCGACCGGCTGGCCGCGCGCGGCCCGCACGTTGCCGGGCGGTTCACCTGGCAGGCGAGCGCCGACCGGCACGCGGCGCTCTACGCGGATCTCGGACAGCCGTGATCGCGGTCGGTCTCCGGGTTGGTCGCCGGATTCGCTTGACGTCGCGTGCTGCTGTGTTATTTTCGGCCTAAGGCCGTACTACGATAGTCAATATTCGCGAACGGGACGCAACACCCGCAGCACGACTGGACCCGGCCTGGAGGGCGGCAATGAGCACACGCATCGTGGTGATCGGCGGAGGTGCTGCCGGGATCGGAGCCGCCGGTGCGGCCCGCGCCGCCGATCGCGACGCGACGGTGCGCGTATTCACCGAGTACGAGGACGTCGGATACAGCCCGTGCGGCATCCCGTACGTCCACGGCCGCGAGATCGACAGCTTCGACCGGCTCTTCCTGGCCGCGAAGGAGCAGTACGACGAGGCCGGCATCGACATCCGGTACCAGACCCGGGTCACCGGCATCGACCTCGACAACCACCGGGTGTCCGTCGAGGACGGGAGCACGGAGCCGTTCGACCGCCTCGTGATCGCGACCGGCTTCAACTACGAGCAGCCGGGCGTACCCGGCGGTGATCTCGAAGGGCTCTACTACGTCAAGAACATCCGCGAGGCGATGGAGTGGGACCGGATCCTCGACCAGGCCAAGAGCGTCGTGGTCGTCGACGCCACTCCGCTGGGCATGGAGATGATCACCGCGCTGGCCCACCGCGACCTCGACGTCCATCTCGTCGACCCGAACCCCTGGTTGCTCGCCGACGTGGCTGATCCGGACATCATGCAGCCGGTCGAGGAGTCGCTCACCGAGATGGGCGTCAAGATGCACCTGCGCACCGAGCTCCAGGCGTTCGTCGGCGACGGCAAGGTGCGGGCGGTGCAGACCAGCGACGGCGAGATCCCCGCCGACGTGGTCGTGGTCTGCACGCACAAGCAGCCGAACACCACGCTGGCTGCGGAGGCCGGCCTGAAGATCGGCTCGACCGGCGGCATCATCTGCAACTCGCACATGGAGACCTCCGCGAAGGGGGTCTACGCGGCCGGCGACTCCGTCGAGCTGCCGCACGAGGTGACCGGGGTGCCGATCGTGGCGATCACCGGAAGCCACGCTTACTCCCAGGGCAAGGTCGCCGGTACCAACGCCGGAGGCGGGAACCGCCAGTACCAGCCGGTCTGCGTCCCCTGGGGGATGGTGGCCGGCGCGAAGATGATCGGCGGCGCCTCGGTCGGCGAGACGCTCGCCAGCGCGCTGGGTCTGCCGTACGTGATGGGGGTCGCGGAGGGCATCTCGCGCGCCCGCTACTACCCGGGTGTGGAGAAGCTCAAGGTCAAGCTGCTGTTCGACCCGAAGGACCACACGCTCATCGGCGCCCAGATGGTCGGCGCGGAGGGCATCAAGGAGCGCGCCGACTTCCTCGGGATGATGATCAAGAAGAAGGCCACGGTCCAGGACATCGCGTCGATGGAGAACGTCTACTCGCCGCCCATCGGCGCGCTCGCGGAGCCGATCGCATCGGCCGCGAACGACTGCCTGGCCCGCCTCGAAGGCTAAGGGGGAAGCCGTGAGCCGGATGTTCCGCTGGCTGCGGGAGAACGCGGAGCACCACCTGATGCTGGCCGCTCAGAAGGACATGGCCCGGCAGTACCTGCAGCGCGGCGGCCCGGTCGCGCAGGAGAGCTGGTTCTGGGACCGCGTCTTCGTGCCGTTCTACCGGCTCATGCCGTGGTGGCTGCGCCGAAGGATCATGTCCGCGATGCCCGGAAGCCACCGAAGGTGGAAGAAGGGCTCCCGGCGCCGGGCGCCGTCGCGGGCTTCGTGACGTCAGGGAGTCGAGGGAACCGCCACGACCCGTCGCAATAGATCGGCCCAACAGAAAGGAACACACAATGGCTGATTTCGTCAACCAGCGCGTGGAGCCCGGCCAGGCCATCGTCGACTACGAGGAGAAGGTCCTTCCGGACTACGAGGCGGAGCCCGGGGAGAAGGGCTACGTGTTCATGCACACCGTGCCGTTCGAGGGCTCTGTCGGACTGGTCAACATGCTCACCGTGACCCGCATGGTCCGGAAGGGCTACGACACCAGCCTGGTGCTCTTCGGCCCGGGGTCGCTGATGGCCTCCGCGACGCGCGGCTTCCCGAAGGTCGGAGACGAGGCGTTCCCCGGCAACCAGAACTACAACAACCAGTTGCGGACCATCATGAACGAGGGCGGCAAGGTCTACGCCTGCCGGTTTTCGGCGGCGGCGCTGTACGGCATGCGCGAGTCCGACATGATGGAGGGCGTCATCCCCGTCCACCCGCGGGACATCCTCGACTTCCAGATCCAGGCCAAGCGGGAAGGCGCGCTGACCCTGGCGACCTGGAACATCTGAGCAGGAGAACCGGGCCGCGCGGCGTCACGGTCACCGCAGTCGCGTCAGGGTGAGGCGCAGCCGCCAGGCGGCGAGCCCCGCGAGCACGACCGCCATGGCGGCGAGGACGCCGAGTTGGGGGAGGACCTCGACGAGCGTGGCGCCGCGCCGGCCCATCTCCGTCAACGCGTCGATGCCCCAGGCGTGCGGCGTCACGTGCGCGACGGTGGACATGGTGGACCCGAACAGCTCGAGCGGGAACATGGTGCCTCCGAGCGCTCCGAGCACGAGCCCGACGAGCACGGTGACGGCTGCCGTCTGCTCGGCGTTGCTCAGCACCGCGCCGATCAGCATCGCCGCTGCGGCGGCGACGGCGGCGAACACCGCGACGACCGCAACGGCGGACGCCAGGTCGCCCCACTCCACGCCGAACAGCACCGCGCTGGCGACCATGATGTAGGCCGCCTGGAACAGCCCGATGCCCCACCGGCCGAGCCCTTCGCCCACCACGATCGTGCGCAGGCTCGTCGGCGTGGCGACCATCCGCCGGCTGACCCCCTCCGTACGGCTCTGGACCAGTTCGGCCGCCCCGGTCAGCGTGTTGAGGAAGACGAACAGCAGCAGCATGCCGACGGCGACCTGGTCGAACCCGAACTCGACCTCGTCCACCTCACCGCCGCCCGCGAGGGCGTTCTCGACCTCGATCGGTGGGAGATCGCTCGCCAGTTGTGACACGGCCTGCGAGACCTCGGCCTCCGGTGCGTCGGTCGTGGCCGCGAGCTGGCCGACGACTCCGGATACGGCCGCCTCCGCGGAGAACGCCCGCGTGGCCACCCCTTGCAGCGTCGAGACGTCGTCGCCGGACCCGAGCAGCAGCGTGATGCGGGGCTGCTCGCCGTCGCGCAGCGTCGCTTCAGCGTCCGGCGGCACGGCGACGCCGACCGGCAGCATCTCGTCGCCGACCAGGTTCCGCAGCTCGCGCTCGGAACCGACCCACCGGACGAGGGCCGCGCCGGACTCGTCGATGCGCTCGGCCGCGCGCGCCGCGAGCTCGCCGTCCCCGGCGATGCCGATCTCGGGCGTCTCGCGGTCTCCGAACTGCGCTCCGAGGAGCGCGATGATCAGCAGCGGGAACACCAGGACGAAGAACAGGTTGGTCCGCTCGCGGAACATGCGCGCGAGGTTGTACCACGCGATCGTCCCGATCTTGGTCATGGCGTCAGCCTCCGGCGGAGCAGCATCGTGGCGGGCACGCCGGCCAGCACCGCAATGGCCACGAGCGCGGCGAGGGAGGGTCCGATCACCGTCCAACTCGACGCGCCAGCGAGCTTCTCGAGACCGTCGAGGAACCAGTAGTGGGGCGTCAGCCGGGCCAGCGCACTGAGCACCCCCTCACCCGTCACCGGGAACCACGATCCGCCGAGCATCGCCAGCCCGACCGCGATGATCGTCTGCGTGGCGCTCGCTCCCTGGGGGGTCCTTGCGATCCCGGCGACGACCGCCATCAGCGCGACCGCGGTGAGGCAGCCGGCCAGCACCAGTGCGCCGACCCCGAGCAGCGGGCCCCACTCGGCGCCCATCAGCAAGCGCGCCGCCAGCAGCAGGATGCTGGTGGCCAGCACCCCGAGCCCGTACGCGACCAGTGCCTTCGATGCGAGGACCGCGTCGCGGGGGACGGGGGCGGCGAGCAGCCGGGCGAGCGTCCCGTCCTGCCGCTCGTGCAGCAGCGCGGTGACACCGAACCCGACGGTGAAGAAGACGAACATGATGGCCATCCCGGCCATCAGCCGCGCACTCGGATCGATAACGGCGCTGCCGAGCGGCTGCTCGCCCCATTCGATGTCCTCGGCCGTGGCCTCGAGGTCCGGGCTGGCGCCGAGCCCGCCGCCGGCGGCCGCCAGCAGCCGGGTGCGCTCGAGGTCCGCCGCGAAGCCTTCCAGGATGGACTCGGCGATGCCGGCCTGCACCGGACGGTCCGGGTTCTCGACCAGCTCGAGCTGGGGAGCGCCGCCCGTGGTGATCGCCTGCCCGAAGCCCTCCGAGATGACCATGACCGCGTCGAGGTTGTGCTCGTCGATGGCCTGCTCGAGGTCGGCCCCAGGGTCGGGCCCAGCGTCGGGCCCAG
>JBMCTR010000127.1:0-5737 GCA_048622955.1 Actinomycetota bacterium | reverse complement strand
CGGTGCCGGCTCGGGTGCCGGGCCGGGGCCGTCGGTCAGGATGGTCACGGTTTCTTCGTCCTTGTCTTGAAGGCTGGAGTGGCTACAACAGGTCGGCGAGCAGCGTGGCGGCGCGATGGGCCCCCTTTCCGTCGACAGGTTCGTAGTCGACCGTCCTGGTCAGCTCGTCCGCCATGGCGGCGGCGATGTCCTCCGGGGTCGCCGCGCCGTAGTCCATGGCGCGACCCGCGCGGTGCCGGTCGAGCCGGTGCCGGACGTGGACCTGCTGCTCGAAGTGGTTCCGCAGCGGGAAGTACAGGAACGGCCGCCGCGCCGCGACCAGTTCCATCGTCGTCGTGAGGCCACCCTGCACGACTGCGAGATCGCACGCGGCCAGGTGCCGGTGCAGGTCCGGTACGTAGGCCCGCTTCTCGACGCCGTCAGCCGCGGGCAGCGCGTCCGGGTCCAGCCGCGGTCCCGTCACCACGACGGTGCGCAGGTTCGGGACCGCGGCCGCCGCCAGCGGGTGGGCGTCGATGATGCGGCGCAGCAAGGGCGCTCCGACGCCCGAGCCTCCGACGGCGGCGATGACGACCGTCTCGCGGGGCCCGTACCCCAGCTCGGCTCGCAGCTGCTCCCGGTCGCCCAGTGCTCCTGGGTCGTATCCGGAGACGTAGCCCGCGAACCGGTAGTGCGCCTCGGTCCACTCCCGGATGTCGGGCAGCCCCGGCCCGAACGGCGCCGACACGACGTCGGCGGGCTCGCCGACGAAGATCGATGCGTCCCGGACATCCGGGTGCCGCTCGACGTGCTCGATCATCTCCAGGTTGTAGTCGGCGGTGAGCGCGCGCTCACGGTCGCCGCCGGTCGCCATCGGCAGATACCCGACGAAGTCGGTGAGCCACCCGAACCGCGTGTGCTTGACCGACGGGTCCTCGTGCAGGAAGTGGTCGACGTCCCACGCTTCGTCGCCGACGACGAGGTCGTACCGCTCCGCCTCGATGATGTCGAGGAACGTCATGAAGTTGGCGACGAGGATCTCGTCCATGCTCCTGACCGCCTCGAACACGTGCAGGTCGTGGTCGCCGGACTCAGACTCGAGGTGGGCCGACTCGCTGGCCAGGCGGGCGCTGGCAGGGTGGATGCGCTCGCCGCGGGCGCGGAGCACGCGCGTGACCGGGTCCTGCGCGAGCCAGTCCACCTGCGCCTCGGGGGCGAGCGCGCGCAACTCGTCCGCGATCGCCAGGTCGCGGCGAGCGTGGCCGAGCCCGATAGGGGACGACAGGAACAGCACCCGCGGGCGCCGCGCCGGGCGCGGTGGCCGGCGCGTCGCTGGGGACGGCCGGTGCCGTTCCCGCGGCGCGGACTCGTCGATGAACCGGGCCAGCAGCCGGTTCACCTGGACGGGGTAGCGCGCCTGTGGACAGTGTCCGGCTCCGGGCAACTCGACGATCGGTGCGCCGAGGAGTGCGGCGACCGAGCGGCCCAGCTCGACCGGCGCGATGGTGTCCGCGTCGCCGTGGACGACGAGGACGGGGCAGGCGACGTGCGGCGCCAGCGCCCGCAGCCTGGCGGCCGTCTCGGCCGGTGGCACGCCCGCCCGTCCGCCGAGCGTGGCCGCCAGGACCTCCGGCGTCGTCTCCAGGCCCCACGACACGCCGTCCTCGATGTGCTTGGTCGAGTGCGGGTCGGTGAACGCCTGGCCTACGAAGAACTCCACGAAGCCGGCGAAGTCCCGGCGGAACGAGTGCCGGTTGTAGCGGTCCCACCCCTCGTCGACACCGCGATCCTCGTCGAAGGTCGCGAGCATGCGGGCGAGCGGGAAGTCGTCGCGCCCGTCGACGTTCAGCGTGGTGCCGATCAGCACCGCGCCCGCGACCCGGTCGGGGTGCACCGCCGCGAGCAGGTAGGCCAGCACGGTGCCGAACGAGTTGCCGACCAGGAGCGCGGTCGACGCGCCGACGGCGTCCAGCACGGCCACCGCGTCGCCGGCCTGGATGTGCGGCTCGTACGCGGCCGGATCGGCCGGCCGGCCCGACTTCCCGTTGCCGCGCGGGTCGAAGGTGATCACGCGGTAGTGGTTCGCCAGGTACGGGACCTGGGCCTTCCAGAGCCTGCTGTGGGCGATCGCCCACGCGGGCAGCAGCAGCACCGTGGGGCGGTGCTCGCCGTGGGGCCCACTATGGCGCTCGCCGGGGCGTTCACCGGAGGGCTCGCCGTGGACCTCGTAGTAGATGGGCACGCCGTCCCGGTCCACGAAGCCGGACCGGTCAGGCTGTCGAGCGCGCATTGATGTCTCCTCGGTCGTGTGCGGCCTCGAGCGTGCGGTCGATCGCCGCGGCGAGCTCGGCGTGGCCGACGTCGATGTCGGCCAGGCGCTCGACGAGCACGCCGATCTGGAAGGTGCGGATCAGGGTGGCGACGGCGAGCAGGTCACGGTCGTCGAGATCGCTGCCGTACTCCCGAGCGGCGCCGGCCACGGCGTCCACGAGCATGTCGGTGAACGCCGCCATCGTCTGACGGAGGCCGTCGCGGTACGCGGGGTCGTTCCAGGCCCTCGCGAACAGCTCGGCGGTGATCTTCGGGAAGCCGTCGCCGAGGTCGGCCTCGAGATACTCCATGGCCTGCTGCCACTTGGCCCGGAACGGGCGGTCCCCGCCGTACAGCTCGCGCTGCCGCTCGAGGATGCGGCCGGACGCGCGGTCCAGGACCTCGAGCATCAGCGCCTCGAGCGAGCCGAAGTGGTACCGGACGAGGCCGTGCGGCTGGCCGGCCTCCTCGGCGACCCGCCGGGTCGAGACTCCCGCCTGCCCGGCCGTGATGAGCAGCCGCTCGGTGGCGTCCATCAGGGCTTCGGCGGTCGCGTGGACCGGTTGTGCGTCGGACGTCGTCATGTGCTGCGCCCCTCGCGTCTTCTACGGGTGGAGAACAAATTTCTCCAACTGTAGAAGGAGAGCACCGGGTTGGCAACTCCAATCCTCAGATTCGGAGTTTCTGTTGCGCTGGACCGTCCCGGTCGTGCCAGAATTCCTGATGTGCACGTCCATGTTCCGGACGCCGTCCCGAATGGCGAGACGGGATCTGCGGCGGGTTGACGGACGGAGCCGCGGTAGGTCAAGGTTCATCACGTGCGTACCTGGATTCTCGTACTCGACGAGCGCGTCGGCTGACCGCACCACCGCCGACGCGCAACCCCTCGTGAGCCTTCGGGCCGAGGGGTTTTTTCATGTGCGCAGACCGTAGACCCTGCAACGAGAAAGACAGAGGCCAAGGCCATGTCGGAGCCAGCGAGGCCATCGGACCACGGGCACCCCCACCCGGCGAACGTCGCCGCGAACATCCGGCCGCGTCCCCCGGCCGGGCAGCGCGGCCAGCCGGGGGACCAGGGGGCAGGGGTGCCTTCCGCTTCCGGTACGCCGCCGAGCGAGGCCGGCGCGACCATGACGGGGGCGGCGGCGCTGATCCGTTCGCTCGAGACCGTCGGCGTGGACACCGTCTTCGGCATCCCGGGGGGCGCGATCCTGCCGGCGTACGACCCGCTGCTGGACTCGGAGCGCATCCGGCACGTGCTCGTGCGCCACGAACAGGGGGCCGGCCACGCGGCGGAGGGCTACGCGCTGGCCACCGGGCGCGTCGGGGTGTGCATGGCGACCTCGGGCCCGGGGGCGACCAACCTGGTCACGGCGCTCACCGACGCGCACATGGACTCGGTCCCGATCGTGGCCGTCACCGGCCAGGTGCCGAGCGCGGCGATCGGCACCGACGCCTTCCAGGAGGCGGACATCCGCGGCATCACCATGCCGATCACCAAGCACAACTACCTCGTGACCGACCCCGGGGAGATCCCGCAGGCGATCGCGGAGGCGTTCCACATCGCGGCGACCGGCCGGCCCGGACCGGTGCTGGTCGACATCGCCAAGGACGCGCTGCAGGCGCAGACGACCTTCAGCTGGCCGGACCGGCTCGACCTGCCGGGCTACCGTCCCACCACGCGTCCCCACGCGAAGCAGGTCCGGGAGGCCGCCCGGCTGATCGTGGACGCCAAGCGCCCGGTCATCTACGTCGGCGGCGGCGTCATCCGGGCGCGCGCCTGGGGGGAGTTGCGCAAGCTGGCGGATCTCACCGGCATGCCGGTCGTCACGACGCTCACCGCACGCGGCGCGCTGCCGGACAGCCACCCGCAGCACCTCGGCATGCCGGGCATGCACGGGACCGTCGCCGCGGTCACCTCGCTGCAGAAGTCGGACCTCATCATCGCGCTCGGCGCCCGGTTCGACGACCGGGTCACCGGCAAGCTGTCGACGTTCGCCCCGGACGCGACGGTCGTCCACGCCGACATCGACCCGGCCGAGATCTCGAAGAACCGGACGGCCGACGTCCCCATCGTCGGCGACGGCCGCGAGGTCATCGCCGACCTGACGGCGGCCGTCGAGGCCGAGCACGCCGCCGGGCGGCGGGGCGACTACACCGCCTGGTGGGCGCAACTCGACGGCTGGCGCACCAGGTTCCCGCTGGGCTACAGCACGCCGGACGACGGCTCCGTGGCGCCGCAGTACGTCATCGAGCGGATCGGCAAGATCGCCGGTCCGGAGGCGCTGTACGTGGCGGGCGTGGGTCAGCACCAGATGTGGGCGGCGCAGTTCATCGGCTACGAGAACCCGGGCACGTGGTTGAACTCCGGCGGCCTGGGGACGATGGGCTTCGCGCTGCCCGCGGCCATGGGCGCCAAGGCGGGGCGCCCCGACTCGACGGTCTGGGCGATCGACGGCGACGGCTGCTTCCAGATGACCAACCAGGAGCTCGCCACCTGCGCCCTCGCGGGCATCCCGATCAAGGTGGCAGTGATCAACAACGAGAGCCTGGGGATGGTCCGGCAGTGGCAGACGCTGTTCTACAACGAGCGGTACTCCAACACCGACCTGGACCGGCGGATCCCCGACTTCGCGATGCTCGCCGAGGCGTACGGCTGTGTGGGCCTGCGCTGCGAGGCGGCCGAGGACGTGGACTCCACGATCGAGAAGGCGATGGCGATCAACGACCGCCCGGTCGTGGTGGACTTCGTCGTGCACCGCGACGCGATGGTCTGGCCGATGGTCCCCGCCGGCACGAGCAACGACGAGATCCAGATCGCCCGCGGGATGGCGCCCGAGTTCGGCGACCGAGAGGAATGAGACGGCAGATGAGCAAGCACACGCTGTCGGTGCTGGTGGAGAACAAGCCCGGGGTCCTCGCCAGGGTCGCGTCGCTGTTCTCGCGCCGGGGCTTCAACATCGACTCGCTGGCCGTGGGCCCGACCGAGTACCCGTCGGTCTCCCGGATGACGGTCGTGGTCGACGTCGAGCAGCAGCCGCTGGAGCAGGTGACCAAGCAGCTCAACAAGCTGGTGAACGTCATCAAGATCGTCGAGATGGACCCGGCGCAGTCGGTGCAGCGGGAGCTGCTGATGCTGAAGGTGAAGGCCGACCTGGAGACCCGGTCGCACATCCTGGAGACGGTGCAGCTGTTCCGGGCCAAGGTGGTGGACGTGGCCCCGGACGCGGTGACGATCGAGGCCACCGGGTCGGCGGACAAGCTCGACGCCATGCTGCGGGTGCTCGAGCCGTTCGGGATCCGCGAGCTGGTGCAGTCCGGCATGGTCTCGATCGGCCGGGGCTCGCGCTCGATCACCGACCGGACGCTGCGCCCCCTCGACCGCACCGCCTGACGCCCAATGATCACGTATACCACCCGTGTGGGTCCTTGAGCAGGCCAACTGGCC
>JBMCTR010000126.1:0-5787 GCA_048622955.1 Actinomycetota bacterium | reverse complement strand
CGAAGGGAACAGCAGAGGTGCGAGAGGTCAATCTCGAGAAGTTCGTCGCCGCTCAGGCCGACGGTGCGGTGGTCATCGACGTGCGGGAGCCGTTCGAGTACGCTGCCGGCCACGTACCCGGAGCCCGGCTGCTCCCGCTGTCGCAGGTGTCCGTGCGGGCCGCGGAACTGCCGAAGGACGAGCCCGTCTACGTGATCTGCGCGACGGGCAACCGTAGCCTGGTGGCGGCCGACTACCTGGCCCGGGCCGGGGTCGATGCGTGGTCCGTCGCGGGCGGGACGAGCGAGTGGCAGCGCAGCGGCCGGCCGGTGGCCTGGGACCGGAACGCTGCCTGAGCCCGGGATCAGGGGCCGGAGGTCAGCGGCGACCCGTCGGCCACCTTCATCCGGTATGTGCTGTGGGGCGCCCACGTCGCGACCACGCTGAACCGGTCGCCGCGGACCAGCGTCTCTCGCCACTCGACCGGCTCGCCGTCGGTGCCGGCTACCCGTTCGATGGCCAGCAAGGCGACGCCCTCGGGGAGCCTGAGCAACTGCCGCTGCGCGGCGGTGGCGACGACGGCGTGGATGCGCTCCTGACCGTCGGTGATCCGGACTCCGCTGCGCTCGGCGAGCTCGTCGTAGATGCTCGTGGCGGACAGGTCGGTGGTGAGCAGCGGCCTCGCCACGGACGCGAGCAGCCACGCACGGTCGACTGCCAGCGGCTCGTCGTCGGCGCACCGGAGCCGCTCCAGGTAGACGAAGGGAGCGTCGGGGTCGACGCCGAGCCGGGCCGCGATCGTCGGGTCCTGGCGCTCGTCCCGTGCCAGGACCTCGCTGCGCTGCTGCATGCCACGCGCTTGCACCTCGCTGAACAGCGAGTAGAGGGCTCCCAGTGGCTGCTCGATGTGCGGTCGACGAACGGACGGACGTCGACCGCGTCCGTACTCGAGGACGCCTGCGTCCCGGAGGCGGCGCAGCGCCTCGCGCACCGTGTGCCGGCTGACCCCGTACTCCTCGGCCAGCTCGTGCTCGCCGGGGAAGGCCGCGCCGAGCGACTCGCCCTCCAGCCGGCGCACGAGGTCGTCGTAGAGCTGCGCCCACAGGGGAAGGGGACTTGAGCGGTCGAGCCTCCGAGCGGTCTTGCCGGGCTTCACGGTTCCCTGCTCTCGCTGCCTTCTCGCGCGTGCCGACGCGTCGAGCCTAACGCCCGGAACAGCCTGCCCAGGGCGTCGGTTGCAATTGTCCGTGCATTCGTACATACTGGTTCGCGATACCCCCTAGGGTATATGGACCTGAACCGAGTGGAGGACCTGCTCATGGAACTCGTGCCCTTTCGCACGCCCGGACTCGGAGACCAGACGTACCTGTTGATCCATGAGGACAAGGGGGTGCTGGTCGATCCGCAGCGGGACATCGACCGTTTTCTGGGGGTCGCCGCCGAACGCGACGTCGACCTCCGGCTCGTTCTCGAGACGCACCTGCACAACGACTACGTCTCCGGGGGCGAGCAGGCTGCGGTGCGCACCGGCGCCGAGCTGGTGATGCCGGCGGGCGCGGCACCCGCGTACTCGCACACCCCGGCCTTCCACCAGGAGGACATCAAGGCCGCGGGCATCATCGTCCGGCCGATCCACACGCCGGGCCACACGCCGGAACACACGAGCTACCTCGTGCTGATCGACGGCGAGCCGGTGGCACTGTTCTCCGGCGGCAGCCTGCTCGTCGGCTCGGCCGGCCGCCCGGACCTGCTGGGACCGGAGCGTGCCCACACGCTGGGCAAGCTGCAGTACGGCTCGGTACACCGGCTGGCCGGACTGCCGCGCAACGTCGGGCTGTACCCGACCCACGGTGCGGGCTCGTTCTGCACCGCGTCGGGTGCGGCCGAGTACACCTCGACGATCGGCGCGGAGGTCGACTCGAACCCGCTCCTCGGCATCGGTGACGCCGAGAGGTTCGCCGACCACCTCCTCGCCGCGCCCATGCCGATCCCGGCCTTCTACTCGTACATGGGCCCTGCCAACACGTTCGGTGTGCCGCCCATGCCGAAGCCCGGCGTTCCGGAGCTGAGCTATGCCGACCTGGACGACCAGCCGGCGGACACCCAGGTCATCGACCTGCGGACGCCACCGGCCATGGCCGCGGGCTTCCTGCCCGGGTCGACGGGAATCCCGCTCGGCGATGACTTCGGTAGCTGGGTCGGCTGGCTGCTCCCGTACCAGGCGCCGATCGTTCTCGTCGCCGAGCCCGAGCAGGACGTGACCGAGGCAGTCACCCAGCTCGCACAGATCGGCATCGACACCGTCCGCGGCGTCGTCCGCAACCTCGACGGCGCGCCAACGGAGACGTTCGAGCTGGTCGACGTCCCGACCTTCCGTGAGCGCATGGCCGACCCCGCCACCCAGGTGCTGGACGTGCGGATGCCCAGCGAACGGGAGGCGGTCAGGCTCGACGGGGCCGAGGAGAAGTTCCTCGCCGACGTCGTCACCGACGGTGTCCCGGCTGCGCTCGACAAGGACCGGCCGGTGCTCGTGCTCTGCGGAGGCGGCCGCCGTGCGGTGATCGCGGCCACGCTGCTGGCCAGGGAGGGCTTCCAGCCGACCGTCTTGATGGGCGCCGGCGTTGCGGAGGTGGCGGCCAAGTGAGCGCTCCAGCCACCCCCGCGACCGTCGGCGTCGCCCAGGCGAGGCAACTGATCGAGTCGAGCCCCGACATCCTGGTCGTCGACGTCCGCACACCAGGCGAGTTCGAGACCGCCCACATCGACGGGGCGATCAACCTGCCGCTCGACCAGGTGGATGCTCACCTGCGGCGCATCGTCGCGGACGCCGGCGGCCGCATGGTGCTGATCTGCCAGTCGGGTCAGCGTGCCCAGCAGGCCCAGGAGAAGCTGGCGAGCGCCGGGCTCTCCGACGTCACCGTGCTCGACGGCGGCATGAACGCCTGGCTCGAGGCGGGGGCACCGGCCAACCGGGGCCGCCAGCGCTGGAGCCTGGAGCGCCAGGTGCGCCTGGTGGCCGGCCTGATCGTGCTGCTTTCGATCGTGGCGAGCATCTGGATGCCGGAGGTTCGGTACGTGGCCGGGATCATCGGCGCGGGGCTGACCTTCGCGGCGTTCACGAACACCTGCGCCATGGGCATGCTCCTCTCTCGCCTGCCCTACAACCGGGGCGGAGGCTGCGACGTCGATGCGGCCATCGGCCGGCTGCGTACGAACACCGCATCGGCCTAGATCCGCGACCCGGCGACGGGAGGTATGTCTCGGTGAGCTCGACGACGGTCGACCACATCCAGCAGGACCGCACAGGTGCAGCACGTCTCGTACCCCTGCTCGGCTGGCTGCGCCGCTACAACCGCCGGCTGCTCCGGCACGACTTCGTGGCCGGGTTGACGGTTGCGGTCATGCTGGTGCCGCAGAGCATGGCCTACGCCGCGCTCGCCGGCATGCCTCCCGTTGCCGGCCTCTACGCCTCCGTCGTGCCGTTGCTGGTCTACGCGCTGCTCGGCACGTCGGGGGCGACGGCGGTGGGGCCGGTCGCGATCACCGCGCTGATGACGTCCGCCGCGCTGGCCCCCATCGCCGAGGGCGACCCGGCGAGGTACGCGGCCCTGGCCGGGCTGCTGGCGCTGCTCGTGGGTGCGGTCCAGCTCCTGATGGGGTTGCTGCGGCTGGGCGCGCTGGTGAACTTCCTGTCGCACTCGGTGCTGGCCGGCTTCACGTCCGCTGCCGCGATCGTCATTGCATCGAGCCAGATCAAGAATCTGCTCGGGTTGGATGCGGAGCGGCCGGACAACTTCCAGGAAATCGTGACCATGGTCTGGGAGTCGGCCGGCACCGCGCACGGGCTCACGATCGCGGTCGGGATCGTGAGCATCGTGGGCCTGCTGCTGCTCCGCCGGTTCGTTCCCCGCGTGCCCGGTGCCCTGCTCGTGGTGGCGGCCGTGACTACGGTCAGCGCGGCCGTGGGATTCGGCGACCGCGGCGTCCGAATCCTGGAAGAGGTGCCCCAGGGGTTGCCGTTCCCGGCGTTCCCGACCCTGTCGTTGGGTGATGTCCAGGCGCTGCTCCCGGCGGCGGTTGCCATCGCGCTGGTCGGATACATGGAGGGCGTCGCCGTGGCGAAGGTCCTCGCGGCCAAGGCCCGGCAGCAGGTCAGTCCGAACCAGGAGCTCATGGCCGTGGGCGGGGCCAACGTGTCCGCCGGGCTGTTCCAGGGCTTCCCAGTGGCCGGCGGGTTCTCCCGCAGCGCGGTGAACTTCCAGGCCGGCGCGCGGACTCCGGTCGCGACGGTGGTCACGGCCCTGGTCGTGGCGTTCACGGCGCTGGTGCTGACGCCGGCGTTCTACCACCTGCCCAGGGCGGTGCTCGGGGCCATCGTGGTCGTGGCAGTGCTGGGCCTGGTGGACCACAAGAGCGCGGTCACCGCCTGGCGGACGCGTCGCACTGACGGGCTGACGTTCGCGGTCACGTTCGTCGTGACGCTGCTCGTCGGCGTGGAGCCCGGCCTGGCTGCGGGTGTTGCCTTCAGCCTGGCGGTGTTCGTGCTGCGGTCGGCCCGGCCCCATGTCGCGGAGCTCGGGCGGGTGCCGGGCAGCCACGTCTACCGCAACGTCGCCCGGTACGCGGGTCTGGTCACCGACCCCCGGGTCGCGGTCGTCCGGGTGGACGGTCCGCTGTACTTCGCGAACGCCCAGCTGCTCGAAGACACCCTGGCCGGGCTGGCCGAGAACCGGTCGAGCCTGCAGGCACTGGTTCTCGATGCCAGCGCAATCGGCGACGCCGACGCCGACGGCGCCCACGCGCTCGAACAGTTGCACGAGCGGCTCGCCAGCCGCGGCGTCGACCTGCACCTGGCAACCGTCAGGGGCCCGGTCCGCGACGTGCTGTCACGGGCAGGCGTCTGGGCGCCGTTGCGCAGGGACGGGCTGATCCACGCGGACCTGGCCGCCGCGGTCGACGCGACCGGTGTCGAAGCGCCGCTGGCCGACCCGATGCCGGAGCGCGCGCCTGCGCCCCAGGAAGTGCTGTAGGCCGTGGGCGTGTTCAACCGGTCGTCGAGGTGTTGCCGCCGTCCTCGTGGGTGACCACGACGGGCAGCCCCGCATCGGCGGCGGCGTCGTACGAGTCGTCGATCGTGACCACGTCCCGGCCGGCGCGTTGCAGCAGCGACGCGGCGATCGCGGCCCGGTACCCGGCGGCGCAGTGCACCCACACCGGCCGGTCCGCGGGTACCTCGTCCAGCCGCCCGGGCAGCTCGTGGATCGGGACGTGCAGGCTGCCGTCCACGAACGAGACGCGGCGCTCGTCGTTGCGTCGTACGTCCAGGACGGCGAGTTCCCGGCCGGCGCGGCCCAGCCTGGTGGCGAGGTCGTCGAAGGTGGCGGTGCGGATGTGCTCGAGCGGGCGGCCGCCGGCCCACTCCTCCGGCTTTCCCGTGGCCGCGGCCGCCGGACGGTCGATCCCGATGCGGGCCATGTCGCGCTGGGCGGCGGCCACGTCCTCGGCGGTCTCGCCGAGCAGCGTCACCGGCGTACCCCACGGGATCAGCCAGCCGAGGTACGTGACGAAGCTGTCGCTGAGTGCGAAGTTGAGCGTGCCGGGCACGTGCCCCGCAGCGAACGCGGTGCGGGTGCGCAGGTCGACGACCCACTCTCCGGCCTCGATGCGGCGCCGCAACTCGGCGGGGTCGGCCGGGCGCGGCGGCGACAGGTCGACCGGGTCGGGCCCCGCGGCGTTGATCGGCGCCATGTGCGCGTAGTAGGCGGGGTAGGCGTCCAGCCCGGCCAGCAACGTCGCGACGAACTCCTC
>JBMCTR010000125.1:0-5794 GCA_048622955.1 Actinomycetota bacterium | reverse complement strand
ACCCGGGCCGCCTCTCCCCGCATCGCCGGGTGGCGCAGCAGCGCGTCGATCGCATCCCGGGCGTGCGCCGCCGCTGCTCCCACGCCGGTGAGCCCGGCGACGTCCGCGAACGGGTCGGCCACCGGGTCATGGAACGGCTCAGCGGGCACCCGCGCCACGCTAGCGCCAGGGAAGGCCGCTCCGGTACGCGGCGTTGCTGATCGCGAACGCTCCGACCGGCGCCGTCACGGCCTGGAGCGCGATCGCGACGAGCAGCGTGACCGCCGTCGTCCAGCTCGGCATCACCAGCAGCGCGCCGAACAGCACGCTGATCAGGCCCAGGCCCGCCGCCTTGGCCACCGCGTTCGTCCGGTTGTAGAAGTCCGGCAGCCGCACCAGGCCGAGCCCGCCGAGGCCGATCAGAGCGATCCCGGCGGCCACGAACAGCCCGCCGAGCACGTCGAGCACAAGTTCCATCACGATCTTCCTTCCATCAGGTAGGACACGGCGACCACGGCGACGAAGCCGACCAGCGTCCCGACGAGGACCAGGTCGAACAGTGCACGCAACTCGGTTCGCAGGGCGCCCACCGCGGCCGCCGCGATGAAGACGAAGAACAGGTAGTCCGTCGCGGTGGCCCGGTCCGCCGCGGTCGGCCCCCGCCACAGCCGCACCAGCACCGGCACGACGCACAGGGCGAGGACGGCGAGCGCCACGTTCAGCAGGATCACGGCCCACCTCCGTCGTCCGGCTCGCGGCGCCCGAAGGCCACGAGCATCCGAAGCTCGAGGTCGCACAGCATGTCCCGGAACTCGTCCGGGTCGGCGGCGTGCATGCCGTGGACGACCAGGGCCGGCGGTTCCCGGCGCACGCCCAGGCAGAGCGTTCCCGGCGTGAGGTTGATCAGGTTAGAGATGCTGGCGATCTCGAACCAGGTCCGGCTGCGCAACGGGACCACGACGACGTCCGGCGCGAGGCCGCTGCCCGACGTCACGACCTCCCGGGCGACCACCACGTTGGCGTGCACGAGGATGCCCAGGTAGTGGACGGCGAAGCCCAGGAGGCGGTACGCGCGCCGCGCCGCGAGCCGTAGAACTGTCATGACCCGAGCACCGCCGTGACGTAGGCCGACACATCCAACAGTCCGCCCCCGGCTGCCTCGGCGACGGCCAGGAGAGGGTGCGCACCCAGGCCGGCCGCGACGCTCACCACCGCCAGCGCGAGCGGGGGCACGACCAGGCCCGGCCGCACCCGCGTGGTAACGGCCGCGCGGGCGGCCCACTCGACGGGCTCGTGCTCGCGCCCCCAAAACACGGTGTTCCACACCTTCACCATCGAGATCAGGGTCACCAGGCTGACGGCCACCACCAAGGCCCCGCCGAGGTACTCACCGTCCGCGGCAGCGGCGCGGACCAGGACGAACTTGCCTACGAACCCGGACAGCGGCGGGATCCCGACCAGTGCCATGGCCGCCACGGCGAACGTGACAGCGAGGATCGGTTCCCGGGACGTGATCCCACCCAGGCGGTCGATCCGATCCGTCCCGAACGTCACCTCGATCGCCCCTGCGACCAGGAACAGGCACGCCTTGACCGGGATGTACTGCACCATGAAGAACACCGCCGCCGCCAGGCCGAGGTCCGTGAACAGCGACAACCCCAGGATGATGTAGCCGATCTGGCTGACCATGTGGAATGCGAGAATCGGCCGCACAGCCTGCTCTCCGACGGCCGCGAGTACACCGACCACCATGGTCGCGGCCGCGACGACCATGATCAGCCAGTGGAACCCGGCCGACCCCTCAAACACCACGGCGTAGATCCGCATGATCCCGTAGACCCCGACCTTCGTCAGTAGCCCGGAGAACAAGGCCGTGACCACGGGCGACGCGTGCGGGTACGTGGCAGGCAACCAGCCGTGCACCGGAACCGCGGCGGCCTTGACGGCCAGGGCCGTCAGCACGACCCCAGCGCCGACCGCGACGTGCACCGATGCCGTGCCCGCGCCCGCGAGTGCGGCGAGGTTCACCGTGCCCGCGGTCCCGTACACCAGCCCGATGCCGGCGAGGAGCGTCGTCGACGCCAGCAGGTTGACCGCCACATAGAGTCGGCCGGCACGAACCCGGTGACCGCCGCCGGCCATGGTGAGCAGCGCGTACGACGGCACCAGCATCAGCTCGACGAGCACGAAGAACGTGAACAGGTCCGCGGTGAGGAAGGCGCCGTAGGTACCCGCCGACATGATCATGACGAGCGGGCCGAACCCCGGGTTCCAGTCCTCGCCGGACGCGACTGCGAAGGCGAGGCACGCGATCACCACCAGCGCGGTCACGCCCAGCATCACCGCGCTGAAGGTGTCCGCGGCGAACGTGATCGCGATGCCCTGCGGCCAGTCGCCGAGGCGCTGGGTCAGCACGCTGCCGTCGAGAGTCGACGAGACCAGCACGCCGCTCACCGCGAGCACGGCAGCGGTGACGGCGAGGCCGATCGCCGCCTGCACCCGGACGCGGACGACGACCTGCAGGCCGGCGCCGAGCAGCGGCGCGGCCACGGGGACGGACAGCAGGACCTCGGTCACTGGTCGTGACCCGACCCTTCGTCGTCGGACGCCGCCAGGGCCAGCAGGTACACCGTGATCCCGAAGGTGATCACGATCGCGGTGAGCACGAACGCCTGCACCAAGGGGTCGGCGGTCTCACCGGTACCTGGCTCGCCGATGAGCGGAGCGCCGCGGCGCCCGAGGCCGCCGGCGGAGATAAGCACGATGTTCGCGGCATGGCCGAGCAGGACAAAACCGAACGCGACCCTGACCGGACCGCGCTGGAGGATGAGATACACGCCGCCGGCGACCAGGATCCCGACGGCCACGGCCGCGCTCATCGCCCGCTCCTGTCCCGGCCGAGGCGGAGCACCGCCGCGGTAGCGAGCGCGAGCACGGACACGTAGACGCCGAAGTCGAAGACCAGCGACGACGTCACGGACGCGGGCCCGAGCTCGACCGTCACGGGCGTCAGCAGCGGACGGCCGGCGGCGAGCACCGCCGTGCCCACCGTGACCGCTACCAGGAGCCCGGCCGCCACCATGGGCTGGACACGAAGCCGGCTGGGCCGGTCCGCCTCGGCGGCCCCCCGCGCCAGGTACCCGAGCGCGACGGCGGTGCCGGCGACCAAGGCCGCGCTGAACCCGCCGCCCGGCTGGTCGTGGCCGCGGAGGAACAGGTAGGCCGACAGCACCAGCATGACCGGCATGAGCACAAGGCCCGCCACGCTCACAATGCCGCCGCCGACCGCCCGCCCGACGTCGGCACGGACCGGCTCGGTCCGCGGGCCGCCCGGCGGCCGCGTCGGGTCGAGCAGCAGGAGCAGACCCAGCGCGACGGCCAGCAGCACGGTCGCCTCGCCCAGCGTGTCGAGAGCGCGGAAGTCGACGAGGATGGTGTTCACCACGTTCGTCCCTCCGGTCAGCGGCTCGGCCTCCTCGAGGAAGAACCGGCCCGGTGCGGAGAGCTCGCGGCGGCCGGTGAACGCGTAGGTCGCCAGGCCCGCCGCCGCGCCCGTGGCCACCGCCAGCGCGCCGACCGCTATACCGAAGCCGGGCTGCGGCCGCTGGAACTGCGGCGGCAGCCCGCGGAGCACAAGCATCGCCACGACGACGGTGAGTATCTCCACCAGCAGCAGCGCCAGTGCCAGATCCGGCGCACCGACCAGCATGAACCAGGCGGCCACCACCAGCCCGGTGACGCTGAGCAGGCCGACGACGGCCAGCCTCGACTGGGTCAGCACCAGCGAGAGGACGGCAGCGCCGAGGAGGACGAGGACGGGCACGTCGAGCGCGCTCGTCACCGGCTCCGGCCGCGGCGGAAGCGACTCGACCGCGACGACGCCGGCGGCGCCGAGCCCCGCGACCGCCAGCAGGATCCACGGAAGATGTTCACTGACCCGGAGGCTGCGGAACGGCCGGCCCACATCGCCTCCGCTGGCAATAAGACCGTCGTAGACCGCATCGAACACGGCGGACCCGTGGACCCGCAGCCTCGACGCGTGCAGCACCCGGTCGACGGCACCCCGGCGGAGGAACAGCACCGTCCCCACGACGATGATCACGGCCGTCAGCGCCACCTCCGGCGTGAGCCCGTGCCAGAACTCCAGCTCAACCGGTGGTTCGCCGACCACGCTCTCCTCGGCCGCCTGGACGAGCGGATTCAGCAGCGCCACACCAGGTCCGAAAACGAGGCCGAGCACCGCCGGCAGCGCGGCCGGCGCCAGGAACGCGGCGGCCGGCTCGTACAGGTCCTCCTGCAGGGTGGGCCCACCGAACGCGTCGTAGAAGATCCGGGCCCCGTACGCGAAGGTGAGCGCCGACGCCGCGACCGCACCGGCGGCTGCGGCAGGCCCGGCCCACGCCGGACCGGGGATGTCCAGCATCGCCTGGAAGATCGTCTCCTTGCTGACGAAGCCCAGCAGCGGGGGCACGCCGGCCAGCGACAGCGCTGCCAGCCCGGTCAGGCTCGCCGTCACCGGCATCACCCGCCAAAGCCCGGACAGCTCCCGGATGTCCCGGCTGCCGGCCTCTTTGTCAATGATCCCGATCAGCATGAACAGGGTCGCCTTGTACAGCGCGTGGGAGAACGTGTGGGCGCTCGCCGCCGAGATCGCGGCCGGGGTGCCGACGCCGGCGCTCGCCACGAGCAGGCCGAGCTGGCTGACCGTGGAGTAGGCGAGGAGCTCCTTGAGGTCGTACCGGCGCAGCGCCAGGAACGCGCCGATCACGGCCGACGCGAGTCCGACGCTCACCAGCGTCCCGACCCACGCGGAGTGGCCCGCGTACAGCGGGGTGAGCCGCAGCAGCAGGTACACGCCGGCCTTGACCATCGCCGCGGCGTGCAGGTAGGCGCTCACCGGTGTGATCGCGATCATGGCGTCGGGCAGCCAGAAGTGCAACGGCAACTGGGCCGACTTCGTCAGCGCGGCGGCGACGACCAAAACGCCGATCGGCGCGGCCAGCGGGGAGTCGAGGACGAGCTGGGGGTTCGTGACGAGCGTGTTGATGTGGGTGGTGCCGGCCGCCACCCAGACGAGGACCACCGCGACCAGCAGCGCCAGACCGCCAGCAAGGGTGACGACCAGCGCGCGCACCGCCGGTCGCCTGGCCGTGGGCCCGGCGGTGCCGATCAGCACGAACGACGTGACCGTGGTGAGCTCCCAGAACACGTAGAGCACCACGAGGTCCGCGGCGAGCAGCAGACCCAACATGGACCCGCCGAAGAGGGTCAGCAGCACGTACCACCGGGTGTGGCGCTGGCCCGGCGTCAGGTAGCGCGCGCAGTACGCCATGATCAGCGCGCCGACTCCCAGCACCAGCAGGCTGAACAACAACGACAGGCCGTCGAGCCGCAGCGAGAAGGGCACTCCGAGACCGGGCAGCCAGGTCCACTCGCCGGTCACCGGGTCGCCACGCAGGACGGCCGGCATCTGGGTGACCAGCAGCGCGCCGACTGCCACGTACCCGACCGCGAGCGGATAGCCGGCGTCGCGCCCGAACCGGACGGTGAGGGTCGGCGTGAGCGCCGCCAGCAGGCCGAGTGCCAGAACGGCGAAAGCCAGGATCACCGCTCACCCCCCAGAGAGATCGTGCCGCGCCTTACCCGACCCGAGATCGCGCAAACGCCGCGGCCACGCCGCAGGTGCCGAGCACCGGAACTTGCCCATGCGGAACGCCTAGTGGTGAGCTATACCCAGAGTCGATGCGAGATGGGAGTGCCACGTGACCAGTGAGGCTCTGTCCAACCTGCTCCGCGAGGAACGGCGGTTCGAGCC
>JBMCTR010000124.1:0-5818 GCA_048622955.1 Actinomycetota bacterium | reverse complement strand
AGGTTGTGCGGCGGGATGTTGGTCGCCATGCCCACCGCGATCCCGCCGGCGCCGTTGACCAGCAGGTTCGGGAACCGGGACGGCAGCACGTCCGGCTCCTCGGTGTGCCCGTCGTACACCGGGGAGTAGTCGACCGTCTCCTGGTCGATGTCCCGGACCATCTCCATCGCCAGCGGCGCCATCCGACACTCGGTGTTGTGGCTCACCAGGCCGTTGGTGATGAACGCGTGGTCGTCGCTGTCGACCCGGAGGCTGAACACCGGCTGGACGCCGGCGTCCTCCACCTCCCGCACTTCGGCGTAGTAGAAGCGACCGTCGACCAACGGCTCCACGATGCCGAACGCCTCGTCGGTCAGCCGGTCGGCGATCTCCGGTCCGCGCCGTTCCCACCGGTCTATCCGGTCGACGTTGTGCAGCTTCAGCCACGTGTGATCGGACGACGTCAGAGCAGCTTCGGGTCGGCGAACATACCCGGCAACAAACGGGGCATGGTCCCCTGGGCGGCCGCGCGGCACCGTTGGCAACTCGGCCAGTATCCGCCGCAGCTTCTCCTGCTTGGCACCCAGAAAGCCGACCCGGGTGGCGAACAGCTCAGCATCCCGCCGGTTACCGATCACAACCTTGATCTCGCCAGTGTCGTACCGGCATTGGCTGGACACGACGCCCTGCTCAAGGAGCAACTGCTGTACATCGGTGGCAAGCTGCCGGCTTCGTGTCGAGTAGCTGATCTGCACGGAGTCACGTGGCAGGCTCGACGCCGATCCGTCCCCGGCGAATAGCGACTGAAGGAATGCGATGCGCACCGACGACGGTGCCCGCCAGACAAACTCCGGAACCCGCTTGCCCGAACTGCGGTGACCTGTCAACTCGGCGAGAACGCTGTCACGCAGGGCCGACACGTCTTGGACGTCGAGCTCGTGCAGCAGTGAGCCGGACGCGATCGTCCTCGTGGAAACGTAGCGCCGGCCACCGACGACGGAGTCGTAGGCAGCAAGCACCGTCCTGAAGTACTCCGGATCGACGTTGTTGAAGCCGGCGCGCCCCGCCGAGACGAAGCCCTCGCTGACGAATGCCCCAGCCAACACCGCGGCATCCAGGTCGCCCACGCTGGGCAGCGACGTCTCCGCCGCTTCGACACGCGACAACACGACGAAGTCGCCTGGCGTGACCTCGTCCATCAGCTTCCACAGCAGGGTGGGAACGCCACCGACGGACACCAGACACAGCACGGGGTGGTTGTGGGTGCCGTTCAGCTCAATTCCGTTGCGCGTCCGCAGCCGCAGCGTCGGATGGGACCCGGAGTGGAAGAACTTCGTCGCGCGTACCAGTTCGCCGCTGCGGCCGAACAGCTTCAGGTCGATGTCGTGGTCGGAATTCGGCTCTGCCTCGGGAACGATGTCCGCGATGCGTACCGTGCCAAGATCTGCGGTCCGGACGCGGGTATCACCGGTGACGCAGTACCTCATTGCGGCTTGGCGGTCGTCGCCGCGGGAACCGAAGTTGCCCTGACCCTGGACCAGCGTGTAGCGCATCGACCACCACTGGCCGAGCCGGACGAGAGTGTCGTAGATCGCGGTGTCGCTGTGCGGGTGGTAGTGGCCCATGACGTCGCCCACGACGCGAGCGCACTTGGAGAACTGGCGGTCCGGCCGGTAGCCGCCGTCGAACATCGCGTAGAGGATCTTGCGGTGCACCGGCTTGAGGCCGTCCCGGACGTCCGGCAGCGCTCGACTCACGATCACGCTCATGGCGTAGTCGAGATACGAGCGCTGCATCTCGACCTGCAGGTCGACCGGTTCGATCCGGCCGCCCGCGGGACCGGGCGAGGTCGTGGTGTCGTCAGTCACGAAAGCACTGTCCTCCGTCGGCGGTACATGCCGTACCTCTGGTTATGACGCACTGATTCCGGGTGAAGTTGCGGTCAAATGTCCAGGAATCGCACGTCCCGTGCGTTGCGTTGGATGAACCTGCGCCGGCTGTCGACATCCTCGCCCATCAGGGTGGTGAAGATGTCGTCGGCCTGGGCGGCGTCCTCGAGGGTGACCTGGCGCAGGATCCGCTGCGTCGGGTCCATCGTGGTCTCCCACAACTCGTCCTCGTTCATCTCGCCGAGGCCCTTGTACCGCTGAATGCCGCCGTCCTTGCCGGTCGGAAGCCGCCGGCCCGCTTCAAGGCCGAGCCGCACCAGTTCGTCCCTCTCCCGGTCCGAGTAGGCGTAGTCCGGCGGTATCGCGCGGCCCTCCCACTTGATCTTGTACAGCGGAGGCTGCGCCAGGTACACGTAGCCGTGCTCGATGACCGGCCGCATGAACCGGAACAGCAGGGTCAGCAGCAGCGTCGAGATGTGCTGCCCGTCGACGTCGGCGTCGGCCATCAGCACGACCTTGTGGTAGCGGAGCCGGTTCAGGTCGAACTCTTCCTGGATCCCGGTGCCGATCGCGCTGATGATGGCCTGGACCTCCTGGTTCTGCAGGATCCGGTCGATCCGCGCCTTCTCGACGTTGAGGATCTTGCCGCGGATCGGGAGGATCGCCTGAACGCGAGCGTCGCGGCCCTGCTTGGCCGGCCCGCCGGCCGAGTCGCCCTCGACGATGAACAGTTCGCACTCGTCGGGGTGCGTCGACTGGCAGTCCGCCAGCTTGCCGGGAAGGCCGGCGCTGCCGAGCAGCCCCTTGCGGCTCCGGGCGGCGTCCCTGGCCTTGCGCGCCGCCATCCGGGCGACCGCGGCCGCCTGGGCCTTGCGGGCGATCGCCTTGCCGTCGGTCGGGTTGCGCTCGAACCATGCCCCGAGTTGCTCGTTGACGACCTTCTGGACGAAGCTCTTCGCCTCGGTGTTGCCGAGCTTGGTCTTCGTCTGGCCCTCGAACTGCGGCTCGGCGACCTTGATGCTGAGGATCGCCGTCAGTCCCTCGCGGATGTCCTCACCGGTCAGGTTCGGATCCTTCTCCTTCAGGACGCCCCACTCGCGGGCGAACCTGTTCACCAGCGTCGTCAGCGCGGCGCGGAAGCCCTCCTCGTGGGTACCGCCCTCGTGGGTGTTGATGGTGTTGGCGAACGTGTGGACCGACTCGGTGAAACCGGAGTTCCACTGCATGGCGACCTCGAGGCTCATCGGCTGTTCCTGCTCGCCGTTGCTGTCGGCCTCGAAGTAGACCGTGGAGCGGTGGACCGACTCCTTGCCGCGGTTGAGGTGGGCAACATAGTCGATCAGACCGTCGTCGTACTTGTAGCGAACCTCGCGGGGACCGGTGCGTTCCTCGGTCTCGACGTCCTCCTCCGCCCCTTCGTCGACGCTCTGCGGACGCTCGTCCCGCAGCGTGATCAGCAGGCCCTTGTTGAGGAAGGCCATCTCCCGCAGGCGCCTGGCCAGCGTCTCGAAGTCGTACTCCGTGCTCTCGAAGATGTCCCCGCTCGGCCAGAACGTGGTGACGGTGCCGGTCTCGCCGGTCTGCTCGCCGCGCTCGATCGGGCCCTCGGGCACGCCGTACACGTACGCCTGCCGCCAGCGGTACCCGTCCCTTGCGACCTCGACCTCGAGCCGGCGGGACAGCGCGTTGACGACCGACACGCCGACACCGTGCAGCCCCCCGGAGACCTTGTAGCCGGTGCCGCCGAACTTGCCGCCGGCGTGGAGCATCGTCATGACGACCTCGAGGGCCGGCTTGTGCTCCAGCGGGTGCTCGTCCACCGGGATGCCGCGGCCGTTGTCGCGCACCCGGACCCCGCCATCGGCGAGCAACGTCACCTCGATGAGGTCTGCGTAGCCGGCGAGCGCCTCGTCGACCGAGTTGTCGACGACCTCGGAGACGAGGTGGTGCAGGCCGCGCTCCCCGGTGGAGCCGATGTACATCCCAGGCCGCTTGCGCACCGCCTCGAGGCCTTCGAGGACGGTGATGGCGCTGGCGTCGTACGAGCCACGTAGCTGTTCGACGACAGGCGCTGCCTGGATATCCGACTGCGTCACGGGTAAGGGACCTCCTGCCAGGGGCAGGCCGCCCTTGCCCCCGCGGCAGCGTGCATGCCCGCAGCGGGGCCGGAGCGGCCTGTTGGACACTCAATTCTACCCCCGGCCGGGCGGGAGAACGGCATCGTACGGCCCCGCATTACGGTTGTGCGGCCGGTGCATGCAGCCCTTGACTCCCCCTACCCGAGCCTCCGTCCGAGGTCGTTGTGTCGGTGCTCACGCACGGACCGCCGTGGCGGTTCTCCGACCGTGGTCACGGGTCTCTAGCCTTGTAATCACCATGTGGCGACTGATGAGCATGACGCTGGTGGCGATTCTCGGCCTCGGGGTGGCCGGCAACGCCATCACCTCGAGTTGGACGCCTGCGGCGTTCGCTCCGGCGGCGGCGTTCACCGACATTCCGCCGGCGCCGCCCGTCGCCGCGCCGCAGCCGGTCGGGGCCGTCGAACGGGAGGACGTGAACGTCCGGGTCGACGGCGAGACGCTGGACGGCTGGGTGTACGTCCCGGCAGCGGCGGGCCGGCACCCCGGCGTCGTGTTCATCCACGGCGCCGGTACCAAGCACCGGGACGGGTTCGACGAGCAGGCCAGCTATCTGGCCAGCGCCGGGGTCGTGTCGCTCGTGTTGGACAAGCGGAGCGTCGGCTACTCCACCTGGCAACGCGACTACGAGGCCATGGCGGCCGACACGCTGGCCGGAGTCGACCTGCTCCGGCGACGTGACGACGTCGACCCGTCGAGCATCGGGCTGCTCGGCGAGAGCGAGGGGACGTGGATCGCCCCGGTGGCCGCGGCGCAGGATCCGAGCATCGCGTTCCTCATCATGGTCTCGGCTCCGATCGTCTCACCCGCCGAGCAGGGCACGTACGCGACACTAACGGCGTTCGACGGCCTCGACGTCCCCGATCCGGCGGACCGGGCCGTGGCCAAGGGGATCGGCATGGCGATCACGCTGCCGTTCCTGCTCGACTATGCGGACTTCGACGTGCTGCCGTGGCTGCGGCAGGTCTCGCAGCCGATGCTGATGGTGTACGGCACGGACGATCCCGCGGTGCCGTTGATCCAGGGGCCGCAACTGGCGCGGCAGAATTCGGCCGGCCCGGTCACCGTGCGCTACTTCGGCGACGCCCAGCACGGGATCCGGCTCACCACGTCAGACAGCCCGTTCGCGCCCGGGTACCTGGAGACGCTGGCGTCCTGGATCACCGACCAGGCCGCCGACCGCGGCACCTCGCTGCCGGGGATATCCGGAGCGCAGCCGGTCCAGCCGCTGTCCGCGGAGGGAGTGCCGCCGCCGCCCTGGTACGCCACCGGCTACACCCACCTCGTCGTCCTCGGCCTGGCGATCGTCGGCTATCTGGCCGGTCCGGCGGCCGCGCTCGTGACCAAGATTCGTCGCGGCGCCGTCGCGGCGCGCATCGACCCGGCGCGGCGCCGAAGCCTGCGGCGGCTGCGGCTGCTGGGCCTGGCGAGCCTGGGCAGCCTGGTCTCCTACTTCGCCGGCCTGTCCCACCTCGCGCTCAACCAGCTCACCAACCCTGCGCTGACCTACGGCGTGTGGGCCATCGTGTGGATCATCACTGCGGGCGCGGTCATGGCGCTGCTGAACCTGTGGCTCAGCGGCACGTGGCAGCGCGGGGCCGAACCCGTCCTGCTGGGCGGCGCCGACGGACTGTCCGCCGGGGGGAGGCTCAACGCCGTCGAGTCAGTCGCCATGGTCGGCGCCGTCACAGGCACCGTGCTGCTGCTGCTCGTCGTCACCTACTGGGGCGTCTTCCTCGGCATCTGACCACGGGCGCCACCTTCTCGTTGATCACGTTAACCACCCGATTGGGTCCTTGACCATGCCTGCAG
>JBMCTR010000123.1:0-5823 GCA_048622955.1 Actinomycetota bacterium | reverse complement strand
AGGACGACGTCGTCGACCTGCTTCGGCGTACGCCCCTCCTCGCGCGGGGTGACGGCCCGCTCGGTGACCTCCATGCCGCTGCCGGTGGCGAGCAGGTCCTCCAGGACGTGGCCCAGCGGCGGGCTGACTGCGGCCAGCCCCAGGATCCGCCCCACGGCGTCGGACGAGGGGACCACTGTGCTGGCGCCGCCCTGGCGGGCGAGGTCGACGTTGTCCGCCTCCCGGATCGCGACGCTGACGTCGGCCTGCGGATTGAGCTTCCGCACGGTCAGCGTCGCCAGGATGCTGGTGTCGTCCCGGTCTGTGGTGACGATGATCCGCCGGGCGTGCGCGACCTCCGCACGGTTGAGCACTTCCGACCGGGTCGCGTTGCCGATGATCGCGGTGATCCCGAGCTCATTGGCCTCTCCGGCCGCCATCTGGTTGGGATCGACCACCACGAGCTGGCTCGGCTCGATCCCGTTCTCGATAAGGCTGGTCACCGCGCTGCGCCCCTTGACGCCGAAGCCGATGACCACCGTGTGGTCCTGCAAGGCCCTCCTCCAACGGTAGATGCGCCACCGCTCGCGGGTGTGCGCGGCCAGCGCCTCCACGCTGGCGCCGATCAGCGCGAGCAGGAACAGCACCCGCAATGGCGTCACGATGAAGGTGTGGACGGCACGTGCCTCATCGCTCACCGGAATGATGTCCCCGTAGCCCGTGGTGGACAGGCTGACCGTCGAGAAGTACAGCGCGTCCATGAACGTGACGTCGCCGTCCACCTCGTCGGTGTATCCCGGCACCAGCCAGACGAGCAACGCGGCCGCGATGAGCGTGCCGACGGCGAACAGCACCCGCCGCACAATGCGCGTGAAGGGGTGGACCTCGCTCTCCGGCAGCCGGAACGCGCCTTCCATCGCCATGATGCCGACGCTAGCGGACGCGCTACCTCGCCGGCGGCTCGGTGTCCCAGCCGCGGGCGAGCCGGCTCGCGCGTCGAACCAGCTCATCGATAGTGGCGGTGCCGCCGCCCCGCGCGCCGGCGGCGTAGCCGACCAGGTACGCCGTCACGGGTGCGGCCGGCCGCTCGACGCTGTGCGCGGCGTCTTTGGCCAGTTCCAGCACCGCGTCGATGTCCACGGCGTCGCGCGGGACGCTGAGCTCCCTGCAGAGCTCGTCCACCCACTTCTCGATCACGGTCGTTCCTCCTTCCAGCGGGCCAGGTCGCCCGGCGTGTCGATGTCGGCGGCTGCGTCGGTCAACCGGACCTCGGCGAGGTCGAGTGCGTCCACCAGCAGGTGTACCGGCCGGCCGGCAGGATCGCCGATGCCGGCCAGCGCGGCATCGAGCGCCGCCCGCCGGTAGGCGGCGAGCAGCGGTTGCAGCCGGCCCTCGGCGTCGACCGCCGCCGCCCCGTCGCCCGCCACGCCGTCGACCAGTGCGTGCACCACCGTGGCGGAGACGGCGGGCAGGTCGGCGGCAAGCACCACAACGGTCGGGGCACCCTGGGGCAGTGCGCGCATCCCCGCAGCGAGAGCGGCGAGTGGCCCGGTCCCGGGCGGGTCCTCCCGCGTCCAGCTGACCGGCCGGGTGGTCGGCCGCCGCGGCCCGACGACGACCGTGTGCCGGGCGTCCGCGCAGGCGACGAGGGCCGCGTCCAGCAGGGTCCGCCGCCCGATGACGAGTGCCGGCTTGTCCACGCCGCCGAGCCGGCGGCCCCCGCCGCCCGCGAGCACGACCGCGTCCCACTCGGACATGGTCACCAGTGTGGGGCAGGATGGCGCCATGCGTGTCGCCCTGCTCCAGTTCGCCGCCGGTCTGGACCCGGACGCCAACCAGGCGACCATTGCCCGCCTCGCCGACGGGGTACGCGCCGACCTGATCGTGGCGCCCGAGGCCGCGATGCACGACTTCGGGCGGGACGACACCCCGCTGGGCCCGGCGGCACAGCCGCTGGACGGTCCTTATGTCCATGCCCTGGGGGACGTCGCCCGGGGTACCGGCGCGACCGTGATCGCCGGAATGTTCGAGCGCTCCGGGGACCCGGACCGGCCGTACAACACGCTGGTCGCGGTGCGTCCGGACGGCTCGCTGGCGGCCGCCTACCGCAAGGCACACCTGTACGACTCGTTCGGCTACCGCGAGTCCGACCGGCTGCTCGCCGGCCCGCCCGACGCGGTGGTCGTGGAGGTTGCGGGCTTCCGGCTGGGCCTGCTGACCTGCTATGACCTGCGCTTCCCGGAGCACTCGCGGGCGCTTGTCGACGCCGGGGCGGAGGTGCTCGTCGTGCCGGCGGCGTGGGTGCGCGGGCCGCTGAAGGAGGACCACTGGCGGACGCTGCTGCGGGCGCGGGCGATCGAGAACACCGCCTACGTGGCTGCGGCGGCGCAGTGTGGCAGGCGCTACTGCGGCGGAAGCGTCCTCGTCGATCCGATGGGCGTGGCGGTCAGCGGGCTCGGTGAGGCCGAGGATGTCGCGTCTGGCGAGGTGAGCCGCGAACGGCTCGATCAGGTCCGCGGGAGGAACCCGGCGCTGCAGCACCGGCGGTGGCTCGTCCAACCGGCCGACCGTTGACATGGCCAGGTCTTCCCCCGCTGGCGGATCTGGGGCATCGTGAGAACGAGGAATAACCAAACAGGCGCCTACCGGGGGATGGCTCTGTACCGCGACGAAGGGGGCAACAGTGCCTAGCACATCCCACGACCCTTTCCTACCGAGCACGATGATGGATGTGCCGCTGCAGGTCCGCCGCCTGCTCGAGTACGGCGGCCGGATCTTTGCGGACAGTGCCGTCGTGACAGCCACTGAGGAGGGCACCCGGACGTCGAGTTTCGGCGAGATCGCGGCGAACGCCGCCCGGCTCGCGGGAGCCCTGGCCGACCTCGGAGTTCGCGAGGGCCAGCGGGTGGCCACGTTCATGTGGAACAACGCGGAGCACGTCGAGGCGTACCTCGGCGTTCCGTCCATGGGGGCCGTGCTGCACCCGCTCAACATCCGGCTGTTCCCCGAGCAACTGTCGTACGTCGCCAACCACGCCGAGGACCGCGTCGTGCTCGTCGACAACACGCTGCTGGAGGGCTTCGCCAAGCTGCTGCCCAGGCTGCGCACTGTCGAGCACGTGATCGTCAACGGCCCGGCGGACCTGTCCGTGCTGGAAGGCACCGGCGTCAGGGTGCACGACTACGGCGACCTGCTGGCGGGCCGGCCGGACAGCTATCCATGGCCGGAGCTCGACGAGCGGGCCGCGGCTGCGATGTGCTACACGACCGGCACGACCGGCAACCCCAAGGGCGTGGTGTACAGCCACCGCTCGATCTACCTGCACTCGCTCGGCTCGTCGCTGCCGCACGGCTTCGCGCCGGTTCCGGACGATCTGATCCTGACCATCGTCCCCCAGTTCCATGTGCTGGCCTGGGGGCTGCCGTACGCGGCGTTCCTCACGGGGGCGTCGATGGCGATGCCCGACCGGTTCCTGGCGCCGGAGCCGCTGGCCGGGTTCATCAAGCGAGCGCGTCCCAACAAGGGCGCCGGCGTCCCGACCGTCTGGTCGGCACTGATCCAGCACGTCGAGGGCGACTCGACAGCCGACATCTCGTCGCTCAACGAAGCCGTCGTCGGAGGCTCGGCGTGTCCAGCGTCCCTGATGGAGGCGTACGACCGCAACGGCATCACGCTGCTGCACGCCTGGGGCATGACCGAGACCAGCCCGCTCGGCACCTTCGCCCGGCCGCCTTCGGAAAGCTCCGGCGACCAGCGCATGCAGTACCGGTTGACGCAGGGCCGGCTGGTGGCGCCGGTCGAGGCGCGGCTGACCGGGCCCGGCGGCGAGGTGCTTCCGTGGGACGGCGAGTCCGTCGGCGAGCTCGAGGTCCGGGGGCCGTGGGTGACCGGGTCTTACTACCGCGAACCGGACTCGGATGCGTTCGACGACGGGTGGCTGCGCACCGGCGACGTCGGGACGATCAGCCCTGACGGGTACCTCCGGCTGACCGACCGGGCCAAGGACGTCATCAAGTCCGGCGGCGAGTGGATCAGCTCCGTCGAGCTCGAGGGCCACCTGATGGCGCACCCGTCGGTCGCGGAGGCGTCCGTGGTCGCCGTCCCGGACGAGAAGTGGGGCGAGCGGCCGCTCGGCATCGTCGTGCCGGCGCCGGGCGAGCAGGTGTCGCTCGAGGAGCTGCGGGAGTTCCTGGCCGGGAAGGTGGCGAAGTGGCAGCTTCCGGAGCGGTGGGCCGTCGTCGAGGAGATACCGAAGACGAGCGTCGGCAAGTTCGACAAGAAGGCGCTGCGCCGCGCCCACGCCGACGACGAGTTGAAGGTCACCCTCCTCCGCTGATCAGCGGGGCTGCTGCCAAACCCGTACGCCGCCGAGCAGGCCGGACAGGTTCGTGATGACGGTGACGTCCGGCCCGACGTCTCGGGTCAGGTGCTTCACGCCGCCGCCGCCGAGGTAGGCACGGTCCCACCACAGCACGGGGCGCAGCGAGTCCAGCGCTCGTGCGACGCGCTCGGTCCACCGCCTCTCGCCGACCCGCTCGCGGGCGTGGTGGCCGAGTTGCTCGTCGTAGGTCTGGCCGTTCCGGAACGGCGCGTGCGAGATCTCCAGCTTGGGCAGCGGCCGGCCGTCGTCGAACAGCGCGCAACCGAGGCCCGTGCCGAGGGTGAACACCGCCTCGAACCCACTCCCGTCGATGACGGCGAGGCCGGCGATCTCGGCGTCGTTGAGCACCCGCACCGGCACGCCGAGCGCACCCGCCAACGCGCCCTGGACGTCGTAGCCGGACCAGCGCTTCTCCAGGTCCGGGTCCTTGGGCGTGAAGGGCCCGGCCTCGGTGACGTAGTGCGGCGTGGCAAGCACGGTGCCGTGGCGGACCATGCCGGGGAACCCCACGGAGGCACGGTCGTACACCAGCCCCGTCTCGGCGGCGAGGTCGCGCACCGATGAGAGGAGCGCCTCCGGCGGCAGAGGATACGGCGTACGGATCCTGACCCGGTCGGACAGCTGGTTGCCCGCGGCGTCGAGCACCGCCGCCTTGATGCCGGTGCCGCCACAGTCCACCGCCAGCGTCCAGGGCCGCGCATTCATCACGCCATTGACGGTAGCCGTACCCGTTGCGGGACCATAGATGAACCCATGGACATCTTGATCGCCGTCGACGAGTTGGCGTCCCTGCTTGCCGGACCGCGGGCACCCGTGCTGCTCGACGTCCGCTGGGCGCTGGGCGACCCGCACGGGCACCGCCACTACCTCACCGGCCACCTGCCGGGCGCGGTGTACGTCGACCTGGAGACCGAGCTTGCCGGCCCTCCGTCGCCGGAGGCGGGCCGCCATCCGCTGCCGGACGTGGCTGAGCTGCAGGCCGCTGCCCGGCGATGGGGCATCCGCAACGGCGATTCGGTCGTGGCGTACGACGACGTCGGCGGCATGTCCGCCGCCCGGGCATGGTGGCTGCTGCGGTGGGCCGGCCTCCCCCATGTCCGGCTGCTGGACGGGGGATTCGGCGCGTGGAAGGCTGCGGGGCGTCCGGTCGACACCGGTGAGGTTCTTCCCCCGCAGGGAGATGTGACGCTCCGGGCGGGGGCGATGCCGACGGTGGACGCCGACGGTGCTGCCCGCGTGGCCCGCGACGGGGTGCTGCTCGATGCCAGGGCGGCGGAGCGGTACCGGGGTGAGGCCGAGCCGATCGATCCGGTTGCAGGGCACATCCCGGGTGCGCTCAGTGCTCCGACGACCGAGAACCTCGACGCCGACGGCGGCTTCCGCCCTGCGGACCAGCTACGGAACCGGTTCGAGGCACTCGGCGCGAGCGGCGCCGGCACGGTGGCGGTCTACTGCGGATCGGG
>JBMCTR010000122.1:0-5824 GCA_048622955.1 Actinomycetota bacterium | reverse complement strand
CGGTGTGCTGGTGCCAGCGGCCGTACGCCGGGTCGGAGAACTCCTTGGCGATCACTTCGCCGAACAGCGCCCAGCACGCCGCCGACGACCCGATGTAGGCATGCGTCGGCCCGTCGGACGGGGGCAGCAGCAGGCCGCACCCCGGACAGGGCTCTTCCGGCACGGGATCACCCTAAGCCGTTAGCAGTGAGCTTCCCCACGGCGCCCGTCAGCCCACGTAGTTCTCGGACAGCGCGGTCGCGTAGGCCTGCGAGCTCGCGACGTTGCGCAACTGGGCGATCTGGAGCCGGTGCCGGAACGGTCCGTCGCCGGGGTAGCGGTGCAGCATCTCGGTCATCCACCACGAGAAGTGCTGCACCCGCCACACCCGGTGCAGGGCGTCGGCGGTGTAGCTGTCCAGCAGCGACTCGTCGCCCGACGAGTACCACGCGTCGAGCCCCCGGGCGAGCAGCCGCACGTCGTTCACCGCCAGGTTCAGCCCCTTGGCGCCCGTTGCGGGGACGATGTGGGCGGCGTCGCCCGCCAGGAACAGCCGCCCGTACTGCATCGGCTCGGTGACGAAGCTGCGCAGCGGCGTGATGCCGGACTCAAGCAGCGGTCCCTCGGTCGGCCGCCAGTCCGAGTCGGCGAGCCGGAACCGGGTCGCGAGCTCGTCCCAGATCCGGTCGGCCGGCCACTTGTCGAGGTCCTCGTCCGGACTCACCTGGAGGTAGAGCCGCGAGACCCGCGGCGAGCGCATGCTGTACAGCGCGAAGCCGTTCTCGTGCAGGCAGTAGATCAGCTCCTCCGTGGCGGGCGCGGCTTCGGCCAGGATGCCGAGCCAGGCGACCGGGTATTCGTGCTCGTAGGCCTGCAGGACGCCCTCCGGGACGCTTTCCCGGCTCACCCCGTGGAAGCCGTCGCAGCCGGCAACGAAGTCGCACTCCAGCTCCTCCTCGCGGCCGTCGTGCCGGAAGTACACGCTCGGCCGGTCGCCGGTCAGGCCGTCCACGCGGACGTCGGAGACTTCGAACCGGATGTCGCCGCCGTCGGCCAGCCGCTGCGCCACCAGGTCCTTGACGACTTCCTGCTGGCCGTACACCGTGATGGCCCGCCCGGTGAGGTCGGTCATCGGCACCCGGTGGCCGGCCCCTTCGAAGCGAAGCTCGATGCCCTCGTGGCGCAGGCCCTGGCGGTCCAGCCGCTCCGAGACGCCCGCCTCGCGCAGCGTGTCGACCGTGCCCTGCTCGAGCACCCCCGCACGCACGCGGCGCTCGATGTAGTCCCGGCTGCGCACCTCCAGGACGACCGACGAGATCCCGTGCAGGTGCAGCAGGTGCGACAGCAGCAGGCCAGCGGGGCCCGCGCCAACGATCCCAACCTGTGTCCTCATGAGTCCTCCACCTGTGACGAGCCGTTGTGACGAGACTGGCCGGACACCTCCGCCGCGCCCACGGTGGTATCGCGCCCGGCGACGAGGCCCAAGCCGGCTACGGCCCCCGTGATGGCCAGAAGAAGGAGCAGCGGCGCCGTCCACCCGCCGGACCACTCGTACAGCCCGCCGACGACGACCGGCCCGAGGGCGCCCATGATGTAGGCCACCAGCTGGGCCATCCCCGACAGCCGGCCGGCGACCTCGGAGTCGTGCGCCCGCAGCACGATCAACGTCAGCGCCAGCGTGATCCCGATCCCCTGAGCGACGCCGCCGATGACGCTCCAGACCGGCCACGCCTCCGGCCAGGCCAGCAGGCCCAGCAGCATGACCGCGAAGCCGCTGGCGGTCAGCACCGCCAGCCACCCTTGCCGCGGCCGCCAGGTCGCCAGCGTGGCGACGAGCGCGGTGCCGGCGATGCCAAGGATCTGGAACACCGACATCGCGAACCCGGCCGTCTCCAGGGTGACGCCGAGCTCATCGACCAGCAGGGTGGGCAGCCAGGCGGTGAGCGAGTAGTACGAGATCGACTGGAACCCGAACAGCAGCGCGACGGCCCAGGCCACCGGGTGCCGCCACACCGTGCCCCCGCCGAGACCGTGCGCGGGCACCGGTGGCCGCGCGGCGCTCCGGAACCCCGGACGCCCGACCGCGAACCACCACACCACGGCGGCGAGCACGGGCAGCACCGCCCACCAGGCCAGCGCGGAGCGCCAGCCCATGGCCGCGGCCAGCGGAGCGGTCAGCGCCGCCGTGGTCGAGGCGCCCGCGATCAGCGCCGCCGTGTACAGCCCGGTCACGGTGTTGGCCCGGTGTGCGAAGTCGCGCTTGACCACAGCGGGAAGCAGCACGTTGCCCACCGTGATGGCGACCCCCAGCACGAGCGTGCCGGCCAGCAGCGTGGCGGTTCCGCCCAGTACCCGCCACCCGGTGCCCGCCGCGAGCACCAGGCACGCCAGCAGGATCGCCGTCTCCGGACCGACACGCCGTCCCAGCCAGGCCGCGGCCGGCGCGAGCAGCGCGAAGCACAGCACGGGCAGGGCCGTCAGCAGTCCGGCGACGAAGCCCGACATCCCGAGCGCCGCCCGGATGTCCGGCAGGACGGGCGAAACGGCGGCGATCGGCCCCCGCAGGTTGAACGCCACCAGGATGACCGCCGCGAGAAGCAGCACACGCGGCCGCGCGATCAGGGAGGGCGGGGAGGGCATTGACCAGTAGCCTAGTCACCAATTACGTTCGTAACAAGAACGAATGTGCGAGCTTCGCACAACGATCGCATAGGAGTGGCCTGTGGCCGAGCTAGCCAGCCTGGCAGACGCCATCCGCGACGCCGTACACGACGGAGACACCGTCGCCCTCGAGGGGTTCACCCACCTCATTCCGGTCACCGCCGGGCACGAGATCATCCGGCAGGGCAGGCGCGACCTGACGCTGGCGCGGATGACGCCGGACATTATCTACGACCAGCTCATCGGCGCCGGGTGCGCCAGCCGGCTGGTCTTCTCATGGGGCGGCAACCCCGGAGTGGGGTCGCTGCACCGGTTCCGGGACGCGATCGAGTCCGGCTGGCCGGTGCCGCTCGAGATCGACGAGCACAGCCATGCCGGCATGGTCAACCGCTACGTCGCCGGCGCCTCCGGGCTGCCGTTCGCCGTGCTCAGGGGCTACCGGGGGACCGACCTGGTGGCACAGACGGCGAGCATCCGGCCCATCACCTGCCCGTTCACCGGCGAGGAGCTCGCCGCGGTGCCGGCCCTCAACCCCGACGTCGGGATCATCCACGCCCAGCAGGCCGACCGCGACGGCAACGTCCAGCTCTGGGGGATCGTCGGCGTGCAGAAAGAGGTCGTGCTCGCGTCCCGCCGCTCGGTCGTCACCGTGGAGGAGATCGTCGACCGCCTCGAGCCGCAGCCCGGCGGTGTGGTGCTGCCCGCCTGGACGGTCAGCTACGTCGCCGAGGTGCCGGGCGGCGCCCACCCCTCGTACGCCCTCGGCTACACGGACAGGGACAATTCCGCCTACCAGGCCTGGGACGCGATCAGCCGGGATCGCGACGCCTTCACCCGCTGGCTCGGCGAGCTCGCCCCGGACCGGGCGACGGACATGACCAACACAGTCAACACAGTCAACAGAGCCAACAGAGCCAACAGAGCCAACATGGCGAGGAGTGGCTGATGCCGGAGTGGACGACCGACGAGATGATGTCGGTGGCCGCCGCTCGCGAGCTCGCCGGCGTCCGCACCTGCTTCGTGGGCATCGGCCTGCCGAGCACCGCGGCCAACCTGGCCCGCGCGGTGCACGAGCCGGGCCTGGTGCTCATCTACGAGTCCGGCACCATCGGCGCGAAGCCGGACCGGCTGCCGCTGTCCATCGGCGACGGCATCCTCGCCGAGACCGCCGACTGCGTCGTCAGCGTGCCGGAGATGTTCAACTACTGGCTGCAGGCGGGCCGGATCGAGCTCGGGTTCCTCGGCGCCGCTCAGCTCGACCGGTTCGCCAACATCAACACGACGGTGATCGGGGGCGACTACCACCGTCCCAAGGTGCGGCTGCCCGGCGCCGGGGGCGCGCCGGAGATCGCCGCGTCGTGCGGGCGCGTCGTGGTGATCGCCCGGCAGAACCCGCGCGTGTTCGTCGAGAAGGTCGACTTCATCACCTCCGTCGGCTACGGCTCCGGGCCCGGCGACCGGGAGCGGCTGGGCCTGCGGGGCGCCGGCCCGCAGGTGGTCATCACCGACCTCGGCGTCCTTGAACCGGATTCCGCCAGCCGGGAACTGACGCTGACGCGCGTACACCCTGGGGTTACAGTCGAGCAGGTCAGGGACGCCACGGGCTGGGATCTGGCCGTGGCGCCCGACGTACGTACGACCGAGCCGCCCGACGCCGCCGAACTGGAGGTGCTCCGGCAGCTGGAAGCCACCAAGGGGAGATGACCGTTGCGATGACCGAGACGACCAACCGACTGCTGCTTCCCCGCTACCCCCACACCGAGGGGGTGCACCCGCCGCTGGACTTCCCGGAGTACCGGTCGACGGGGCTGCGGCACCCGGCGCAGCCCCTCATCGTGCTGCCGCAGCGGCTCACCGAGGTCACCGTGCCGCTGTTCGGCGAGGAGCGGGTCGGGGAGCTCGACCACGACCTGACCCGGCAGCACGACGCCGAGCCGGTGGGCCAGCGCATCATCGTGCACGGGCGCGTCCTCGACGAGGGCGGCCGGCCGGTCCCGAACACGCTGCTCGAGGTCTGGCAGGCGAACGCGGCAGGGCGGTACCGGCACGCGGTCGACAACTGGCCGGCTCCGCTGGACCCCAACTTCACCGGCTGCGGGCGGTGCCTGACCGACGACGACGGCAGGTACGAGTTCGTCACGATCAAGCCCGGTGCGTACCCGTGGAAGAACCACGACAACGCGTGGCGGCCGGCGCACATCCACTTCTCGCTGTTCGGCCGGGCGTTTCCCCAGCGGCTGGTCACCCAGATGTACTTCCCGGGCGACCCGCTGTTCTTCCAGGACCCGATCTTCAACTCGGTCCGCGACGAGCGGGCGCGGGAGCGGATGATCGCCCGCTACGATCACGAGACCACCCAGCCGGCGTGGGCGCTGGGCTTCGAGTTCGACATCGTGCTCCGCGGCCGCGAGGCCAGCGTCTTCGAGGAGGAGGACGACGAATGACGGGCCTGACGCCATCCCAGACGGTCGGGCCGTACCTGCACATCGGGCTGGAGTGGCAGGACGGGCCGTTCGCCGTGCCGGAAGGTACCCCCGGCGCGTTCTGGATCACGGGGACGGTCTACGACGGCAACGGCGACCCGGTGACCGACGCGCTCGTCGAGACGTGGCAGGCCGACCCGGACGGCCGCTTCGACCATCCGGACGACCCTCGCGGCCGGAGCCGCAGCCAGATCCCGGGGTACCGGGGGTTCGCGCGGTGCTCCACCGACGGCGAGGGGCGGTACCGCGTCCTCACCGTCAAGCCCGGCCCGCTCCCCTCCCCTGACGGCGCCGAGGAGGCCCCGCACCTCGACGTGTCCGTATTCGCCCGCGGTCTGCTGGACCGGGTGGTGACCCGCCTCTACTTCCCGGACGAGGAGGAGCGCAACGCCGCGGACCCGGTGCTGTCGAGCGTCCCGCAGGAGCGCCGCGAGACCCTGGTGGCCCGGTCCGACGGCGCCGGGCTGCGGTTCGACGTCCGGCTGCAGGGTGCCGGGGAGACGGTGTTCTTCCAGGTATGACCTCCGGGCTGCTGGGCGCGCTGGACGGCGACCCAGCCGTCGACGAGGCCACCTCGGACACCGCGCTGGTGCGGGCGATGCTGGACGTGGAGGCCGCGCTCGCGCGGGCCGTGGCAGGTGCGGGGCTCGTGGTGAGCGCCGCAGCCGAGGCGGTCGCCCGCGCGGCGACCGGCCTGGAAC
>JBMCTR010000121.1:0-5845 GCA_048622955.1 Actinomycetota bacterium | reverse complement strand
TACCCGGAGGAGGACCTGTCCGGCGCCGAGACGCGGCTGCGGATGTTCCTCGAGCAGTACTGGGGCGGGCCCACCACCTACTCGCAGCAGCGCGGCCACCCGCGGCTGCGGATGCGCCACGCGCCGTTCAAGGTCAACCCTGAGGCGCGCGACCGGTGGCTGCACCACATGCGGAATGCGCTTGACGAGTTGGGGCTGGCGGCTGAACATAGCGAGATACTGTGGGACTACCTGCAGCGGGCCGCCTTCTCCATGGTCAACACATTCGAGGACTAATGCATGTCGTGCAGGAGACCGACCGGTTGATCCTTCGCCAGTTCACGCCGGACGACGTGGACAACCTGGTCGAACTCGACAGTGACCCCGAGGTCATGTGGTACATCTCGCGTGGCCGGCCGACGGCGCGCAAGGAGATCGAGAAGGTGATCCTGCCGCGGTTCCTCGAGCTCTACGAGCGGTACGACGGCTACGGCACCTGGGCGGTGGTCGAGCGGTCGAGCGGCGAGTTCATCGGCTGGCTGAGCCTCCGCCCCCGGGACGGCGACCCGCCGGACGAGCCGGAGCTCGGCTACCGGCTGCGGCGGTCGGCCTGGGGCAAGGGGTACGCGACCGAGGGCGCCCGGGCGCTCGTCCACCGGGCGTTCACCGAGCTCGGAGCGAGCCGCGTCTACGCCGAGACGATGGCCGTGAACAAGGCCTCCCGCCGGGTTCTCGAGAAGGCGGGCCTGCGGCCGGCCCGGACGTTCCACGCGGAGTGGGAGGACCCGGTACCCGGCACCGAGCACGGCGAGGTCGAGTACGAGCTGCGCCGCTCGGACTGGGAAGACACCGTTGCCGGAGCCCGCCGGTCGCGTGGCCGCGGCTGACGGAGTCCGTAGGCTCTCACCGGTGACCAACGATCGAGCCGACTGGTGGCGCACCGCCGTCGTCTACCAGGTCTACATCCGGTCGTTCGCCGACGGCTCCGGCCGCGGCGTCGGCGACATCAAGGGCCTGCGCTCGCGGCTGCCGTACATCCGCGACCTCGGCGTGGACGCGTTGTGGGTCAACCCGTGGTACCCGTCGCCGATGGTGGACGGCGGCTACGACGTCGCCGACTACCGCGACATCGCTCCCGAGTTCGGCACGCTGGCCGACGCGGAGGGCCTGATCGCGGACGCCCACGCGCAGGGCTTGAAGGTGCTGCTGGACATCGTCCCCAACCACACCTCGTCCCGGCATCCGTGGTTCGAGGCGGCGCTCGCCGCCGGGCCGGGGTCCCGGGAGCGGGCGCGCTACGTCTTTCGGCCCGGCCGGGGACCGGACGGTTCGCTCCCGCCGAACAACTGGCAGAGCACGTTCGGAGGGCCGGCCTGGACCCGAGTGACCGAGCCGGACGGCTCGCCCGGCGAGTGGTACCTGCACCTGTTCGACGCCGAACAGCCGGACCTGGAGTGGAGCAACCCGGAGGTGCGCGAGGAGTTCCTCGACATCCTGCGCTTCTGGTTCGACCGGGGGGCCGACGGGATGCGCATCGACGTCGCCCACGGCATGACCAAGCACCCCGACCTGCCGGACCTGCCGGCGGGCGAGGCGGGCCGGATCCTCACGCCGGCCGAGATCGACGACCACCCGCACTGGGACCGCGACGACGTCCACGACATCTACCGCGAGTGGCGGAAGATCGCCGACTCGTACGACCCGCCGCGGATGTTCATCGCCGAAGCCTGGGTGAGCTCGCCGCACCGGCTCGTCGAGTACGTGCGCTCGGGCGGGCTGCACACCGCGTTCAACTTCGACTTCCTCCGCGCGTCCTGGTCCGCGGACGCGCTGCACACCGCCATCGACCACACGCTGGAGGTCTTCGACGCCGCCGGGGCGCCGGCCACCTGGGTGCTGTCCAACCACGACGTCGAGCGGCACGTCACCCGGTACGGCCGCGTCGACACGTCGGCCGGCGTCGGCGCCGAGCGCCATGCCCACCCCGGCGACGTGGACGAGGAACTAGGCCGGCGCCGCGCCCGCGCCGCGGCGCTGCTCATGCTCGCGCTGCCCGGCAGCGCGTACCTCTACCAGGGCGAGGAGCTCGGGCTGCCGGAGGTGCTGGACCTGCCGAAGTCCGCGCTGCAGGACCCGATCTGGGAGCGCTCCGGGCACACGCTCCGCGGCCGGGACGGCTGCCGCGTGCCGCTGCCGTGGGCCCGGCACGGACCCTCGTACGGGTTCAGCGTGGACGGGTCATGGCTGCCGCAGCCGCCCGGCTGGGGCGAGCACTCGGTGCAGGTGCAGCGGGACGACCCGGGCTCGATGCTCTCGCTGTACCGGCAGGCGCTGCGGCTGCGCGGCGAGCTCGAGGCGCTGGGCCAAGGCGGCCTGGAATGGCTGCCCGGTATTGCCCCCGGCGTGCTCGCGTTCGGCCGGGAGCCGGACTTCGCCTGCGTCGTCAACCTCAGCGGGGCGCCGGTCGAGCTTCCGGAGCACCTGCGGCCGCTGCTGTCGAGCGCACCGCTGGCGGACGGGCAGCTGCCGCCGGACGCCGCCGCCTGGCTCGCGACCTGACCGTCCGGCGGTCAGCGGAGGGCGAAGAGGCTGAGGCCGCTGCGGGCGATGACCGAGCCGTACGGCCCGTCGAGCCGCCACCAGGGGCCTGTCCCGCGCAGCACGACATCCCCCTCCCCCAGGAAGCCGTAGGACTCGGCGGCGTGGGCCAGCCGCAGCGGCACGCCGCCGGCAAGCTCGCGGTCCCAAATCTCGTCCGCCAGGTTCTCCAGGACCGTGCGGCCCTCGCGCCGGCTGCTGCCCTCCGTCAGTTCCGGCGCCCGCCGGCGGAACTCCTCGATGCCGGCTTCGACCCGTGCGCGGACGTCGGAGCCGGACAGCCGTGCCAGCTCCGTCCACCCGGACCGCGGCGGCAGGCTGCTCGTCCACCGCAGGGCCGGGACGGGCGACGGCAGCTCCACCTCGGCGCGCTCGCCCACGGCGCGCGCCGCGAGCGTCCCCGCCTCGAGCACCTCGTCCAGCGTCACCGGCTCGGCGAGCGCGAGCGCCCGGACGACGAGCGCGTCGAACGGCGTCTCGGCGAAGAACGCGGCCACGGTGCCGTCCGCCACGACGCGGATCACCGCCTCCGCCTCGTACCGGGCCACCCGCGTCGCGAACAGCGCGAGGTCCGCCGCGGCTCCCGCGTCCCGTGGCACCAGGGTCGTCATGGCGCCGCGAACTCCTTCAGCGCGGCCTGCTCCCCGCCGGTCAGCGGGCGCGACCGGGCGCTCGCCGCGTCGTAGGCCACCATCGCCGTGGCGGCCCGCGCGAAGACCGTGTCGCCGTCCCGTACCTGGTAGGCGAGGTCGTACGAGGCAGTGCCGACGCGGCTCACCTGCAGCTCCGTTATGACGGGCGCGGCCCGCAACGGGATCGGCCGCAGGTAGTCGACGGCGAGGCCGGCGACGACGGTCGCCTCGTGGTCGGCCCGGTGGGCGTCGAGGTGCCAGTGGCCGAACTCGATCCTCGCCTGCTGCAGGTACTCGGCCAGCACCGCGTTGTTCACGTGCCCGTAGGAGTCCAGGTCGTCGAACCGGACGGCGCAGCGGGCGACGAACGGCCGGCCGCCGTCCGTCCAGCCGGCGGGCGCGCGATCGGGCTGCCGGCCGTCGCCGGGCGGTGTGCCGGTCGGCCGGAACCCGTCCAGCACCTCGCGCTCGGCCGCGGTGAGCCGGCGCGGGTGGCCGCCGGCGAGGTCGTAGGGCACCAGGACGGTCGAGGCCACCGCGCACACCGGCGCGCCGGGGTCGGCGGCGTCCACCACCGCGTAGCCGAGCTCGAACGATGCCGGCCGGACCGCCCGCACCCACACCTCCACCTGAACCGGCGCCGACGTGCGAACCAGTAGCGGCGCCAGGTACGTGACCTCGTGCCGGTGGACGATCAGGCCGCGGGCGAGCTCGTCCGTCCCCCGCGCGGCCGCGTCGAGGAACAGCATGTCCACCCGGGCCTCCTGGAGGTACCGCAGGAACACGACGTTGTTGACATGACCGAGGCTGTCCACGTCCGACCACCGGGGCGGCACGTGGGCGATGTGGGCGGGCACGGCACCATCCTGCCCGACGCCGCCGAACCTCCCAGCGGGCCGCCGGTGCGCCCTTCCTTCCGCGGGGCGGCTCCAGTACGATCTTCGGCGTTTCACGTCCAGCATCCCGATTGCCGAAGCCGATGCCACCCGACGCTTCCCAGGCGGCCGCCGCGGCCGCTCCCGCGGACATCCGCACCAGGCAGGAGTTCGCCGAGGCGCTGACCGACCTGCGCCAGCGCGCCGGGCTGACGGTGCGGCAGGTGGCCGACGCCGTGGGCGTGCCGGCCAGCACGCTGGGCGGGTACTTCAGCGGCCGGCACCTGCCGCCGGTCAGCCAACCCCACCTGCTCCCCGCGATCCTCCGCGCCTGCGGCGTCGCCGACGACGAGACGACCGAGCAGTGGCAGCGCGCACTCGGCCGGCTCCGCCGTACGCCCGGGCCGCGCACCGCCGCGGCGGAAGCGCCGTACCGCGGCCTAGCGTGCTTCCAGCCCGACGACAGCGAGTGGTTCTTCGGGCGGCGGGAGCTGACGCTGGTCGTGCTCGCACGGCTGGACCGGCGCTGGTCCACCGGTGAGGGGCCGGTGGCCGTGGTCGGGCCGTCGGGCTCGGGCAAGTCGTCCGTGCTGCGGGCGGGCGTCGTCCCGGCGGCGCTCCGTGGCGAGGTGGGCGCGTCCGGCGCCCGGGACTGGCCGGTCCTGCTGCTCACCCCCGGCTCCCGTCCCCTGGACGCGCTCGCCGCCGAGGTCGCGGCCGTGACCGGCGACGACGCAGCCACGGTCGCCCAGGACCTCCGCGAGCACCCGGGCCGATCCTCCCACCACGCCCGGCGGGCGCGTGCCGCCGCGCGCGCCGGCGGGCTCCTCGTGGTCGTGGACCAGTTCGAGGAGGTGTACACCGAGGGCGCGGACGAGGACGAGCGGCACGCGTTCATCAAGGCGCTGAACGCGATGTCCTCGTCGGCACCGGCGGCCGGGTCCTCCTACGCGACCGGGCCTCCCGGCACGCCGGACGGGGCGGACCGGCCGTCGGCCGCGGTCGTGCTCGGCCTGCGCGCCGACTTCTACCACCGGGCGCTCCGCGAACCGCAGCTGCTCCCGGTGCTGCAGCGCTCGCAGGTGGCGGTCGGCCCGATGAGCGAGCCGGAGCTCCGGGAGGCGATCATCGGGCCGGCGCGCAAGGCGGGGCTCGAGGTCGAGGACGGGCTCATCGAGGTGGTGCTGCGCGACCTCTCCCCCACCGCGCCGACCGGCGGCGAGGCGGCGCACGACGCCGGAGCGCTGCCGTTGCTGTCGCATGCGCTGCTCGCCACCTGGGAGCGCCGCACGGGCGACCGGCTGACGGTCGCGGCCTACCGGGCCGCCGGCGGCATCGAAGGCAGCGTTGCCCAGACCGCCGACGCGGTGGTCGACTCGTTCACCGGGACCGAGAAGGAGGTCGCGCGCCGGCTGTTCGGGCGGCTGGTGCGGGTCGGCGAGGACGTGCCGCACACCCGGCGCCGGATCTCACGAGACGAGCTGGACCGTGACCTGCCGCCGGGGGCGACCCCGGAGGCGGTCTCCGGCGTCCTCGACCGGCTCGTGCAGCACCGGCTCGTCACCGTGGACGCGGACACCCTGGAGATCTCGCACGAGTCGCTCATCGCGGCCTGGCCCCGGCTGCGGGAGTGGATCGACGCGGACCGGCGCGGCCTGATCGTCGGTCAGCAACTCGACGACGCCGCCCGCCAGTGGCAGCTCGAGCAGCGCGACCCCGACCTGCTGTACCGCGGCAGCCGGCTGGCCGCCGCCCGCGAGT
>JBMCTR010000120.1:0-5867 GCA_048622955.1 Actinomycetota bacterium | reverse complement strand
ACGTGGTTCGCCGCGGTGTTGGTGCTGATGTAGAGCCGCTCCCCGATCTCCCGGTTGCTCAGCCCACCGGCGAGCAACCGCAACACCTCGACTTCCCGATCGCTGAGCCCGTCCGGCCCGACGCGCGCGGGCATGTCGGGGATCTGGTTCAGCACCCGGGCCTGCCCGATCGGCTCGGCGATCTGCCGGGCACGACCCAGCAGCTGCCACGCCCGGGCGTCGTCGCCCGTGGTCAGCAGGTGCAGACCATGGTGAAGCAAGGTCTCAGCCGCATGCACGACTGAGCCCATCGCCTCGTCCATCGCCAGGGCGGAACGGAAGCACCGCTCGGCACCGGCGTCGTCTCCGCGCTGGGCAGCGACCCGGCCCAGGTAGCGGTCCGCTGCCCCGAAACTGGCCACGAGCTCGCCCGTGACGAGATTCTTCCCCGCGTATCGCGCAAGGTACGGCTGCAGCCGGGCGAGGGCATCGGCATCGCCCAGCGTCAGGGCTGCCTCCGTCGTGAACACGAGCTCGGCCGGCCACTGCGTTCCGGCGGTGCGATCTTCGTCCATCATGCTCAGCACGTGCGGAAGAAGCCGGCGCATGCCGTGCTCGAGACCCAGCTCCGTGTACAGCGCAAGCAATGCCGGCGGCCAGTGCCCGCGAACCGGCTCGTCGCCGCTGACCAGGTGCCGCACCTCGTCCAGCCGGCCCGTCTCCCGGTGAAGCATGAACGTCTGCAGGCCGTACGCCCCTTCGACGTCGTCCGGCCCGAACGCCTGCCCGAGCTCCGCGAGCTCTTGGGTTTGCCGCTCGGCGCCCGCGAGATCCCCGCGCAGGAAGCTGCGGCCCTGCTTCAGGCAGCCGGCCACGTACTCGAAGAAGGGTTGATGCCCGGAGGCCGCGGCGGCTCGGTCAAGATCCCTGGTGCCGGCGTCGAGGTCATCCGGCCGGCCTTGGACGTAGCCCGCGATCGCCCGGAACTGCGCGGCGTATCCGAACATCAGGTAGTCACCCGCGGCGCGGGCTCGCTCGGCCACCTCCACCGAGCGCTGCAGTTGGAGATCGACCTGGTCGGGGGCCATCCCGTACCACAGGCTCGTTCCGAGGGCGTGTGACAGGAGTTCCTCGTCGCCGTTGGTGCGTGCGAGCTCGATTGCCCTGCTGCCGACCTGGCGTGCCTTCGCGACCTCACCGGCGAAGGTGTAGGCCCTGGACAGGCTGGCGAGGGCCGCGATGTACCGCGGATCGTCCGCTGCCGGCTTCGCCGCCTCCAGGGCGCCGATCAGCAGGTCCGCCTGCCGCGATCCGGGCCGACCCGGGCGGAAGCTGGCGTCCTCGTAGCCCATGGCGGCCGCCAGCCGCGTCTCCGGGGCGCCGGACGTCGCAAGCTCGTGATAGATCTCCCGTGCCTGCGCGAATCGCCCCGCCGCGATGTGGTTGGCAGCCGCGGCGAACAGCAACTCGGTTCGCCGACCAGGCTCGGCTTCCGGGACGGCCGCCGCTCGTTCGAACCAGACCGCGGCCTCTTCGAACGCAAGGCTCTGCTCGGCCAGCCGACCGGCCTCCCCGGCGTAGTGGACGGCCTGCCGCCCGTAGCCCAGGATGTGGCAACGCAGATAGTGATTCGCCAGGCGGGGGATCACGTGCGGCTCGGTACCCCGGGGTTCGAGAGCCGTGGCACAGCGGGCGTGGAGGCCGGCCAGCCTCGACGGCGTCAGCCGGTCCAGGACGGCCCGCCGGGACAGCGCATGGACGAACGCGTAGTCGCCCGCGCCGTCCGCGGCCGGCTCGATGAGCCCGATCGCGGACGCGGCGTCCACGGCGGCCAGCACCTGCGGGGGCTCGACGCCGCCGGCCGCCACGACGGTCGCCACCTCGAACACATCACCGGCGACGGCCGCCACCTCGACCACCTCGCGGATGGCCGGGCTCAGGCCCGCAAGCCGCCGCTCCAGGGTGTCGCCGACCGAGCGCGGTGCGCGAACATGACCGGACCGGATTGCGGAGACGCCGCCTCGCTGCCGAAGCTCCCGCCACAGCTCGCGCAGGAAGAACGGGTTGCCACCGGTCTGATCCCGCAACAGCGGCGCCGACGCCCGGGCCGCCGGCGAGGCGCCACCCAGCCGAACCAGGTACTCGGCGATGTCATCGGTGCCCAGGCCCGGCAGGTCGATGCGGCGTACGCCCTCCAGCCGGTACAGCTCGGCGATCGTGCCGATCAGGTCTTCCGACCGGTCCGGGGCAGTGGTACGGAACGCCGCCAGGACCAGCAGCCGGGCACCGGCCGTGGCCGAGATCACATGGCTCAGCAGCGCGAGCGTAGGCGGCTGTGCCCACTGCAGGTCGTCGAAGACCAGCACAACGGGCCGTTCGTCGGCGAGAGACCGGAACAGCGCGGCGATAGCGTCGAACAGATCGCTCCGGACCTCGCCGGTCTGCTCGTCCGCAACACGCACGCCGGGCAGATGACGGGCCAGGTCCGGCGCCAGCCTGGTGAGCTCGACGGCGCCGTCCACCAGGTGGTCCAGGCTGCCCGGAGCGCTCGCCGCGAACAGGTGGTCGAGCATTTCCACGAACGGCTGGTACGGGACCCCGTAGTCGGCGGCGCTGCCGCCCATGAGCACGACCGCGTCGTGCTGGGCCAGGACGGTGGCGACCTCTGCGAGCAACCGGCTCTTGCCGGCACCCGGCTCGCCGCCGACGAAGACGGCTTGCCGAGCCCCGGCGGCGACCGCCGTCCACACCTCCTCGAACGCGGCGAGTTCGTTGCGGCGCCCCACCAGCGGTACGCGTGCGGACGCCACGAGTCGGGCTGGGACCGGCGGACGGGCCCACGTCATGTTCTGAAGGTACATCCGCCACGCCCGCCCTTCCGATAGTCAGACCTGACTATCCGCACCGACCGGCGGGAATGGCCAGCGCCGGTCATGACACGGTCCGCCGGCTCCGCGATCGTTGCTGGTATGCGACCTGGCCTCGGCAATGCCGACCGAAGCCGACCGAAGCCGACCGAAGCCGACCGAAGCCGGCCGAGCCTGAGGAGACCGAACATGACCACCGAAGCCGACACCATCGGCAGCCTGAGAACCCAGTTGACCGGGGAACTGGTGAGCCGTGGAGACGATCGCTACGACGAGGCACGAGCCGTCTACAACGCGATGATCGACCGCCGGCCCGCGCATGTCGCGCGGTGCCGCTCCGTCGCCGACGTGCAGGCGGCGCTCGACGCCGGCCGCCGAGCCGGGCTGCCGATCGCCGTGCGCGGGGGCGGCCACAACGGCGCCGGTCTGGGGACCGTCGACGACGGCCTGGTGATCGACCTGTCCCCGATGGACGCCGTCGAGGTGGATGCGGACCGCCGGACGGCACGGGTGCAGGGCGGTGCGACGTTGGGCCGCCTCGACGCCGCAACCCACGAGCATGGCCTGGCCACTCCGGCCGGGATCATCTCGACGACCGGCGTCGGCGGGCTGACCCTGGGCGGCGGTCACGGCTACCTGTCGCGGCGCTACGGCCTGACCATCGACAACCTGCTCGCGGCCGAGGTCGTGCTCGCCGACGGCCGGGTCGTCACGGCGTCCGAGACCGAGCACCCGGACCTGTTCTGGGCGCTGCGCGGCGGGGGCGGCAACTTCGGCGTCGTGACGTCCTTCACCTTCCGGCTGCATCCGGTCCACACCGTCGTCTGCGGCCCCACGGCATGGCCGGTGTCCGACACCGCCGACGTCCTCCGGTGGTACCGGAACTTCCTGCCCGCCGCCGACGAGGACCTCTACGGGTTCTTCGCCACCCTGACCGTGCCGCCGGCCCCACCGTTCCCGGAGCAGTTCCACCTGCACAAGGCCTGCGGCATCGTCTGGTGCTATCTGGGCGACCCGGCGGACGCCGACGAGGCGTTCGCGCCGGTGCGAGCCCTGGAGCCCGCGTTCGACGGAATCCACGAAGCGCCGTACCCCGCGCTGCAGTCCGTCTTCGACGGGCTCTACCCGCCGGGGTACCAGTGGTACTGGCGCGGCGACTTCTTCCGGACGGTGCCCGACGCCGCGGTCGAGGAGCACGCCCGCTTCGCGGAGGCGTTGCCGACGATGCACTCGACCATGCACCTGTACCCCATCGACGGGGCCGTCAACCGGGTGGGTGCCGACGAGACGGCGTTCGCCCACCGGGACGCCACCTACTCGCAGGCGATCGTGGGCGTCGACCCGGCCAGCGCCGACGGGCTGCGCGAGTGGACGGTCGACTACTGGGAGGCACTCCACCCGTACTCCGCCGGCGGCGCCTACGTGAACTTCATGATGGACGAAGGCTCCGACCGGGTACAGGCGACCTACCTCGGCAACTACCCGCGGCTCCGCGAGATCAAGGGCACCTACGACCCCGGCAACGTGTTCCGGGTCAACCAGAACATCCCGCCGGCCTGAGCGTCAGGCGGACCTTCCCACCACCGGGACGCCGAGCGACGCCAGCTCGGCGTCCCCGCGCGTGGTGAACAGCCAGTCCCGGTAGTGCTCGCGCGGCGTCACCTCGGAGTGCGGCCGCAGAGCGCCGTCCTCGACCCGCAGGTACCGGTACCCGTGGGGTTCGAGCACCGCCTGCACGGTGGGCGCGTTGCCCCCGGGCAGCACCTCGCACAGGATGTCCGGCCGGTACGAGGTCAGGAACGCGCGGGCGTGCCGCAGCACGACGTCCTCGGTGCCCTCCACGTCGATCTTGACGATGGCCGGCGGCGGCACGCCGAGCTCGCGGACCACCGCGTCCAGCGACCGGACCTGCACCTTGGTCCCGCCGGAGAAGCTCATCCTGGTCGAGTAGAAGTCCGGCAACGCGGAACCGCCCGAGCCCTCGTCGACGACGACGGAGTCCCCCTCGGCGCCGATCGCCGCTTCGTGGATCGCCACCCGATCCTGCAGGCCGTTGGCCGCGACGTTGTCCCGCGCCGCCTGCGCCACCGCGGGCACGACCTCGTAGCCGTGGACCTCCGCAGCCCGGGACCGCTTCGCGGCCAGCAGCGCGAACACGCCCGTGTACGCGCCGACGTCGAGCACCAGCCGCGCCTCGTCGACGAGGGCGGCGAACACGTCGAGGGCCAGTTGGTCCGCGGGCCGGGGACGGTGTCCATGCCCCCAGTAGAGCTCCTTGGCGATGATGCACCGGTCGGGCCGGAGCATCACGAACGACACGCCCGCCATCCGGGCGGTCACGCGGTCCAGCGCCGCGGGCGCGGGCAGCCGCTCGCGGGGCAACCGGCTGCCTGCGAGCCGAACCGCTCCGCGCACCGCACGGTGTGCCGCCGACCGGGCGAGTACCTTCTTGGCCCACGGCTTGGCGCCGTACCAGTTGTGCCGTGACCGCTGCACGTTGTCAACCACCTCGATTGGCATGGCTGCGACTGTTACCCGCAGACCGGGGCGGGTATGCCTCCGCTATTGTTGAGTGGAACAGACTCAACTTTGCTGATGTTGTGCTAGCTGAAGAGAACGATCTGAGGACCGGGAGAACGATGAACGAGCAGTTCACCACCAGGGCGCAGGAGGCGCTGTCGGTGGCCGTGCGGACCGCTGCCACCGCAGGCAACCCGCAGGTCGAGCCGGTGCACCTGCTCCGCGCACTGCTGGACCAGGAACAGGGACTGACCGCGCCGTTGCTCGAGGCGGCCGGTGCGGACGTGGCCGCCGTGCGGCGGGACGTCGCGGCCGCCGCGGATGCGCTGCCCTCGGCATCGGGCTCCACGGTCGGCGGGCCCGGCCTGGCCCGCCAGACTTACGCCGTCCTCTCGCACGCCGGCGAGGTCGCGCGCGAGCTCGACGACGAGTACGTCTCCACCGAACACCTGCTCGTCGGCCTGGCCCACGTCGACTCGCCGGTCAAGGAGCTGCTCGGCC